>JAESRM010000065.1 GCA_016764635.1 Planctomycetota bacterium | reverse complement strand
CCTAAGTAGCTTGCCAAGCACCGGGCCTGGCAAGATACCGTTCTCGATCAAGCATGCGCCAGACGGGAGGAAGTCCGGCTTCACCCGCGCTGAAGGCAAGGTCGTAAACCAGTTCCAAATCCTATCGAGCGCTTCGACTTCCTCTCCAAAGGTGCGGTTCCAGGCTTGAGCTAGGGACCACGCCAGGGGACCTTGGGGTTGCCGTAAGGCGCGAATCGTTTGACTGTCTTGCCCCGGGGACGAGATCAGGAAGGAGCGCAGGCGCCATAGCTCAGATAGGACATGGGCCAGTGCGGTGGAAATACGCAAGGACTTGAAAGCCTGCTTTGTTCCGACTTTRATCTGTTTGGCCGACAAAGCTTTCCCGGGACAAGGGTCCATCAGGATCGCGAGCCAGAGGCCCAACCGGTCGCCGCCAAACGTGGCTTCGATTTCGCCTGCTTGCGAAGCGTATCGCCAAGTCTGCAGGCGCTGTTCCTCTTGGTCTAAGGACTCCGACTCTCCTGCGCTCATGGCTAGGCCCAGAAGCTTCGAGCTCGCCAGGGCCTGCATGGCAATGCCAGGACGCGGGCCCAGCGCCATACGCCGCAGCTCTTCCAGGATGCGCTCCCCACTCACGCCCCGCAGGCTAGCCCTCGAACTTGCAGCGGCGGCAAACAGCCCCGGAGCAGGTTGCAATCCCAAGCGAGCCAGGAATCGCGCCATGCGCAGCAAGCGTAAGCCGTCCTCCTCGAAACGTCCGCTCGCATCACCCACACACGCCAGCTCTCCTCTTTCCAGATCCTTCAAGCCCCCCTTCGGGTCCTCGAGCCCACATTCGATGGGGTCCCAATAGAGAGCGTTGCAAGTGAAGTCACGCCGCCCCGCATCCAACTCAAGTGAGTCCGTGTATTGAATTTCATCCGGCCTGCGTCCGTCGCTGTAACCCCGCTCCAAGCGAAAGGTCGCCAACTCGATCCACTGCCCCGCGCCCAGCACCTGCACAATTCCAAAGCTACGGCCGACCTCGCGGGAACCTGGGAACAAGCGGACAACTTCATCCGGCAAGGCACTAGAAACCATGTCCAAATCCCCCACGGGTTGCCCGAGCCATAGGTCTCGAACCGCTCCCCCGACCAACCAGGCCCGATACCCCGCCGCTTTCAGGGTTTCAGCCACGGACAGGACAGCGGCCCGCCTGGGCGCATCCAACCGGCTCCATTGTGTTTCGAGATGTTTCATTTGGGGTGAGCTGGCCCCAACCCCGGGACGGGAAGGTCTCCCGGGAAAGCCAGCGATTGATTGCCAAGGTAGCGGTGCACAAACTCAGGGGGAAGAAGCCATGCAAACGAATATCGCACACTCCCCAACCATGGCCCAGTCGCGGGGTCTGCCCAAGAAATTACGGCTTTGGACCCTATTGGGGTTACAAGCCATCATATTCGTTGCGGTGACCCGCCCCCTGTTCCGCAGTATTCTAGTGAATGCGGGAGAATCGGACGCCAAGAGTGCCGTGCATTTGATCGCCAAGGAATTGGCCGCTCTCCCCGAGCATCCGCCTGAAAATTTGGCCGCTTGGATGAGCGAACAGCCCATTCTGCTCCACAAGCTTTCAGATGCTCGAATCGTGGACGCGCACTTGGAATACCACGGCTACCGCATCAGCTGGGAGGCCAACAGCACCAAAGAATTCCGCGGCACCCTCTGGGCCATTCCCCTGGATTCCGGCAAAACCGGGCGCACGAACTTTCACATCCAGGTTCGCTAGTCAAGCATGACCGGCGCGCGGGTTGCGAGCCCCGTACCACAAGCCGCCACCGGGTCCCGTAGGGGCTACTGGGCTACTTGGGTTTTGCCTGATGCGCTGCCACCCACTGCTCCATGCCCGCGGCCAAACGCGACTCCCCGGCCCTGCGTAAAAACGCTGCCAAAGGTAGAATCGCGCGCTGACGAGGTTCCCCGAACCAGCGGCCTCCCGCCAACCCGCCAGAGTCRGTACCTGCTTGTTCCATCAAGAGCAGCTGCGCATCTTGCTCCACTTGCTCAAGAGGCAAGTCGTCCATGTAGATCGCGGCCAAGGACCCTTCGCCATCGAACAAGAGCCCCAAAGGCAGCGTGCGATCCTTGGCCGCGCCCAGAACCTCGCCCAGGATCGTATCGATCAGGTTGCGCACGCGCCGACCTCCGCGGCCCGAGCGTTCGAGGAGGCCAAGCTCCGAGAGTTGCACGCGCACTGGCTCCGCCTGACGAGGCCCATCCACGTTGACCACTCGGAGCGCGTAGGAGCTAGAGCCTTGCRCTTTTGCCARGCCAGCMAGGCCTGCAGACCCACCCCCTTGCCAGGTCCCATAGATRTAKACGAGCACAGGGCCCGGTCCAAGATCCGCAATCGTAGGCCTTTGCTTCGAGAAGTCCGGCAAGTCCCAAGCAGCTAGGGGCAATCGCGCCGCGGGAATGACTCGCCGCATGGCTTGCCCTGTCCCTGTGATCGCGGCGCCTTGCGCRCTYTCCGAAAACGCCTGAACTTGGGGCTKAACAGCCARCGCGGGTTTGCCCTGCTGGACCGAATAGAGTCGGTCTACGGCCAGCGCTTCSAGTTCCTGCACTTGACCATYGGGCCACCGAATCACGRCCATGACATCYTGATCGAGAYCTCCCAAKCCGAAGAGCCTGCGCTTGCTACCTCCTCCCAAGTACCCTTCACCCGCATARACCCGGGCTTCTGAGCGAACATCCCCTTGTCTRATTTGCACCARAGCTCCCACCGCATCCGTGTTGGGAGCCGCGCCTTTGAGCTCCAAGGAAATCCAATGRCCGGAGGGTTTCGTTTGGTTGTGCATGAATCGAATGACGGGAGCACTGCGAKGGGCCAACCAAAGATCCGGCCGRCCGTCCATGTCCCAGTCAACGACCGCGGCACAACGTCCGTCTTCCAGCAGGTCCAATCCGGAGACCGCGGAGATGTCCGCAAACCTCCCGCCTCCCAGGTTCCAATAGGCGTAGTGCCTTTCAAATCCATTCCAGGAAAGCCCGTCCTCAATCGCCATTTGAGTGATGCACTGCCAGCCTTTCAGGTATTCAGCCCCATCTTCGCCGGAATTCGGAGAAGCGTTGACCACCACCCTCCAAAAAAAACTGGCCAAGTCCTCGGGACGCTTTCCCGTGGCAAACCCATTGGGAACGACAAGGTCCGGGTACCCGTTCATGTCGATGTCCAAGAATACAGAACCCCAAGACCAGCCGCCTGGCCCGGTTCCCGCCATGTCTCCACGGAACTTGAAACGTCCATTGCCTTGCCCCATGAGCAATGTATTGCCCCTGGCGTGGCCCCCGTAACTTTCACGCACCTCGGGTTCGGCTTGGGCTTGGAAACGCGCATTGCGCAGGATCCGCTCACCCGCAGCCGTGTACATGTTGGAGATGTACAAGTCTAGGTTGCCATCCCTATCCACATCGGCTGCCGATATCCCCATGCTAGCGGCCATGTCGATAGCGTCCGAATCCTCCGCAATGTCCACAAAATGCCCACCGTCATTGCGGTACAAGTTATTGCGTCCGAAGTCGTTGGTCACGTACAGGTCCAAATCCCCGTCCCCATCCAAGTCCTCCCAAAGCGCTGCTAAACTGAAACGCCGGTTGGCCTCGTCCAGCCCCACCTCTTGGGTCGCATCTTCGAAACCGCGCGCGCCATCATTGCGCCAAAAGCTGTTGGGAGCTCCGTTGTTCGCATCGTGGTAAGGCGTGGGAGCGGCCCCTTGGCGCCCACCTTTGAAGTAGCGCGTATCGTAAAGGTCTAGGTCGCCGTCACCATCGGGGTCGGCCGCGCAAATGGAATAGACCATGGATGCGTCGGGTCCCTGCATCAGTAATGTCCGTTCGGAGAAGTGGCCCTGGCCGTCGTTCCAAGAAATAACGATCCGGGCGCCCAAGCCAGCCACCAAATCCCGAGCACCGTCCCCGTCAAGGTCGCAGATCAATACGCCGCCGGTGTCATCCAAGTCCGCGACGCCGGCATGCAAAGCCACGTCCCGCAAGCTGCCGTCGGCTTGACGAAGGAACAGATGGTTTGCAAAGCCAGCAGACCGCGCCACATACAAGTCCTCCAAACCATCCCCATTCACATCCCCAACGGCCAAACCGTGCATACCCAAGTACTGTGTGCTACCCGAAAACAAACGATCATGSCGTCCTGCGAGTTCCGTWCCGCCCGCATARAGCGAGTGATCGGGCAAGGCGGATTGAGGCAAYGCCYGGCGYGTGCGGTCGACAAACAGGGGACTTGAGGTCCAAGATTCTTGGACGTGYAAGGGCTCAAAACTCTGYAGTTGYTTYGTCGCACCGGCRCTCCAAAGCTGGCGGCTTTCCAATGTGCGYGACCAYGCKGCCTTYCCGTCCCTCTCCCAAACACGCATGCGCACCGCGACCTCRAAACCTCCGCCCGGCATSGCGGTCACTCGATGCACCTGAATCATCGCATCCCTTCCGACTCCAGCGTTCATGCCCAATGATGGATCCGGGGCAAGAGCCTGCCGAAGATCCGCAAGCCACGATTCGTGTCCACCTTGCCCGTGCACGAGTCCGCTGGCTTTGAAGTGACGACTCTCCCGTACTTTTAGCGAAGCACCTCCTGGCAAGGTTTTCCACGACACCGGTTCCAAGCTTGCAGGGGCCGAACAGCCTTCCGCTATCCAATCCAGGCCTGCAGGCGTGCCCACCAACACACCGTGCCAATGGGATTCAGCCCATTGGGCGAAAGCTTCCTCGGCCCAGCCATCCCCTGCAGGACCCGGATCTACCCGCTTCGCCATGGCCGCAAACCACGCCGGACGCGATGCCCTACTGTCCCGAAAAACCGTGCTAGGTGCTGGAGCAAGGTTGCCTTGCGTAGGACCTGGCAAGGCTCTCGCGATCGCAGGTTCTACTTTTGCCTGTACATCTACCGGAGCCCCGACCTCGGACGCAGCCACCGGATTGGAGGATGACTCGAGCACTGGACTCCTGGGAACCGGTTCCTGTCCGGAATTGGCTCCACAAGCGAACAGCACAAGACAACTCAACCCCTCCAAAACGAACAAACGTTTGGCGGGGCCAGTTCCTAAAAGGCGAGCGAGGGTACCTATAGGAGCCACGCTCCTAGGCATTGGGCAGTCCGAACCATGTCCATAGCAGACATTGTAAGGCCGGCCTGACATTTATGTCCGTGCATTCAAAGTAGAATCGCTTTACGACCGGAGCCAAGACATCCGGATCCGCAATGCGAGTCAATCGGTCAGCAGCATAAAGCCGCTCAAAGTCAGTTTGCGAAACATCGGTGAGCACTCCCATCAACACCTCCGTGCTGACCTCACTCTTGTCTTGCCAAATCATGGCGATCAGATCCAACCTGCGGATAGGATCCGTTTCGGTCACCAAACGGGCATACAGGGCTTGCATGCCGCCCAGTCCGGAATTGAACGCGTGACCGCAAACCCAGCGATGGGGTGACAAACCACCCACCCGCGCCGGAAGATCGCTTTCATGGTCGAGCACGAATTCGGCTGCGGCGCGCAGGGGAATCCGCCCCACGACCTTGAGAATGTTCACCCGAGCAGGACCCGGAGGCCTGGATTCAAATTCGGCGAGCAGTACGTCCAGTGCGAGACGGGGCAGATCCGGGTCCGCATCCCAGTTGGTATTCAGAACGCTGAATGCGCCTTCACGCTCGGCTTCGGACTTCGAAAGGTTGAGTAGAACTCGGGCCACCGCGGCGGGATCCTTGCGCATCAAGAGCCCTGCCAGGCAGGCGTCACGCACGATGCTCTCCGAATCAGAGAGCCCCTCGGTGAGCCAAACAGCGCTCTCCTCGGTGTGTTCACCCTCGCCCACGATCCGGGCGGCACGTTCCCTGATTCCGGGGCGCGCGTCGTGAATCAAAGCGCTCTGTGCGAGGTGGTGCATGCCCACCGAGCGCATGGCAGCCATGGCCAACAGGGCCCGTTGGTCCACTTCGGAATCGAGGCGGGCCACCAGCAGGTCTTGAGCCTCTTGATCCCCAAGCCCTGCCATGGGAGCCAACAAACCAGCCCGGGCCGCTTGCGGGGTCTCGGACAACTTGGCGATGGCTAAGAAGCGCTTGGCAAGGGCCTCATCCTTGAGATCCGCCAACAAGGGAGTCATGTGAAACCAAGCCACCCGGTATTCGCCCTCCTCCATCCAATCCGCAACGTCCGCGGCATAGCGTGCGGGATCGCATTTATTGAGAGCCTTTAAAAAATCTAAGGCCGCCGCTTCGCTAATGATTTTGGGGATCCAACCGACGATGAGGTCGTAGTCCGCCGGCTCGCCATGGCGTCGAAATACATCCAGTGACGTCAAGCGCGTGTCCTGCTTCGGGTGACCAAATCCTGCGCGACCAATGTCCAGGCCGGCGTTGCTCTCCATCAGCGAACAGACATTGAGCACGTTCTGCAGTACGGGCCCGCCAAACCTATCGCCATAGTAGTCCTCGAACAATAGCGTCAACTCTGGGATGCAGGCTTCCTCGAGGGTGGCCAAGTGCGCCTGGTAGCGGTGCAGAACATCCCGTTGCCCCTTGGCTAGCTTGGCGACCAGAACCTCGGTTAGATCCGTGGTATCGCCCTCGAAAGCCTTGCCGATATGGCAATCCCACATCAACTTATTGATTCTAGGATCCAGCAGGTAACGCTCGGTAACCGTTAAGGGGCGATCCTCTTCGGAGCCATTGGATCGGGAACTATTCCAGCCCCAAATCACGATGCCCGCCAAGACGAGCAGGCCCAGTACGACGGCAGCGGGTGCCACGCCGGCGCGGGGGTTGGAACGGGTTAGAACAGGGGAAGGTCTCAGCATGGGATCGCAGGTATTGCGGTTATGGGAGAAGCAACAGGCCAGTAGCCAGGTCGGGGCTAGCGGTCACTGGAATCGGTGGGAGAAACCCACGTTCTTTGTTCGATCAGGCCTTGGGCCCTTTGAAGGTTGACCCAAGCCTTGGCCCATTCTGCCCGGCCTTGCCGCTGATTGGACAAGGATTCAACAAAACGCTGTTGGACTTCGAGCACTTGATAGTTGGTGGAAAGGCCCTCCTTGTTGCGAGCCTCCTCCTGCTCCAGCTGACGCCTGGCCAATCCCAAGCTCTTCTCAGCTGCCACCAGGGCTTCGGAACGGAAAGTCACATCCCGGACCGCGGAGCGCACATCCGCAATCACATCGCGCTCGGCCCGTTCGAACTTGACCCAGGCCCCGCGCAATACGGAATCTGCCCGGCGGTCGGCCGCCCGTGCGGTGGAGT
>JAESRM010000291.1 GCA_016764635.1 Planctomycetota bacterium | reverse complement strand
GACCCAACATGGAACGCAGTTTGCGAACGTGACGTCCGTAACCGCATCCGATGTCGGCGATGGTGTCGCTAGGTTTAGGGTCTAGGACTTTGAGGACCAGGTACGGATCATAGGGCCCTTGCAGCGGGTCGCCGGCCATGACATCGACCATCTCTGTACCCCACGCGGTCAATTCAAACGGACCCCTGGCTCGGAAGATTTCGGGCCTGGCTTCAATCGACTCGAGCTGGGTCCCTTCGCCTTCGGTCAGCCCTTGATGTCCTGACTGCTGACAACTTGAAAGCACGAGGGCCAAGCCAGCAAATAGGGGTATCCATGGGATGGAGGTCATGGGCACCATGCTATCCGGTGCCTTGAGCCTTGCCGACAGCCTCCACCGTGACCCACCATGACAGAACTGTAATACAGGCAGTGCCAAGGACTTAGATCAATACCTTGCAATTTATCCAACTGGACAATCCACCTGGACAATATTTCCGGCGATACTTTGCACGTGAAAGAGCAAGATTTCGAACAAGGCGCCCCCGAGGCGGCCGTCGGGCATGGGCATGCGCGTGAGCGTCTGTTGGAGGCTGCCGCGAGGCTGTTCTCGGAGAAGAGCTATGAGGACGTTTCGATCCGCGATATCGCTCGTGAAGCCGGCGTCCGACATGGGGGTGTGAACTACCACTTCCGCGGAAAGAGCGAACTCTACGTCGAAGTGGTGCACCGTTTCAGCCTGAGCAGCATGCATGGGGAAAGCAGTGAGAGCCCGCCTTGGGAAACCATCATGGGCATGACGGACCCGAAAGGAGCTGAGAGCCTTCTGCGCGACATTCTGTTCCAAACCCTCGCCAAAATGTGCCTGCCCCAGGACGCACTAGCGAGCGGTTTGATTCARCAAKMNATKAKSYRCRMKGAYGGKCMCKCCRAARRMWKSTTYGWGGGMWTSWTYMWKCSRWARYWCSWGRYSYTSGMYSAYCTGGTGCAACTGCTGGTACCGAACATCACCGACCCCATCGAACTGCGTTTGATCGCGATCGGCATGACCTCCCAATGCATCGCATTCCGGCAGGCCCGCCCGGTCATGTATCGCTTGCTCGATATCGACGAAGACGAAGGCATGACTCCCGAAATGGTCAACCGCATCGTCGACCGCATTTTGAAAACAACCCTGCACGGATTGCTAGGAGAAAAGAAATCATGAAAGTGAATCTGATTGGGGCGTCTGCCCTGGCCCTTGCGGCTTTGGCCATGCCTTCTTGCACTGCGCCGAATTCCACCGGTGGACTCGCCGAATTGCCTACGCAGCATCTCACTGGAGAAAGCTACACCGAACAGGTGCAGGCCTTGGAATTCGCTGCCAGCCACGAGTGGTGGAAGCGGTTTGAAGACCCCGWACTCAACGCGTGGATCGCCAAAGCCCTGGACGAAAATCCAAGCTTGGACGCGGCAGCCCAAAGCGTATTGGAAGCCGAAGCCAACCATCGCGCGGCCCATGGGCAACGCGGCGTTCAGGTGGACGCAGGGCTCAGCGCCAACCGCGGCTTCGTGACCCCTTTCGATGGCGCCGACAAGCAATACTCGACCCTACTGCGGCCTAGTTTGCAGGTTTCCTGGCAAGCAGACCTGTTCGGAAAGCTGCGAAACACCGAAAGGGCATCGTTTGCGAACCTTTTGGCCTCCGAGAACGATCGCATCGCCCTGGCCCACAGTCTGGTGGCCTCCGTGGTGCGCGCCCGGGTTTCTCTTTCGGTTTTGCAGCGCCGCTATGAGCTTGCGGAACGAGTCGTGGAGAGTCGGGTGGAAACACTCGGCATCGTGGAAGGACGATACAAGCGCGGGGTGAGCAGCGCCTCGGCCGTGGACGTGCACCAGGCCAAGGAAAACCTGGCCGGCGCCCGCGCAAGTTTGCCCAGCTTGGATCTGGCCCGCCGCCAAGCCCTCTTCAACCTGCAAGCGCTGTTAGGACAGAAACCCGGCCAGCCGGTTGAACTGCAATTGATCTCCGCACTGCCCACCGTCAGCGCGCCCCCAACCGGTATCCCCATGGGACTGCTCGACCGCCGCCCGGACCTGCGCGCCGCCCAGTTCCGTGCCCACGCTAGCGCCGCACAAGTCGACGTGGCTTTGGCAGCCTTCTACCCGGACCTGACGCTCAGCGCCAGCGGCGGTTGGGACGGCAAGGATCTTGGGGAACTGTTCGATGCGGAACGCCTCTTCGGCAGCTTGCTCGGCAACCTGAGTGTGCGCCTCTTCGGAAGCGGTCAGCTGGAAGCCAACGAGGACGCCGCCTGGGCACGACTCGCTGGAGCCTCCGCCCGCTACCAAGCTTTGGTCTTCAACGCGGTGCGCGAGGTGGAAGACGCACTCGCCAGCGAACGCTTGATCCGCGAACAACTGGGCTTTGTGGACGCGCAAGTCGCCGAAGCCAAACTGGCTGAAACCCTCGCCCGCGATCGATATTCGCGCGGAGTCGGCAATTTACTGGTGGTACTCGACACCGAACGACGCCGCGCCAACGCGGAAGACCTTGCCCTGCGCCTTCAACAACTCATTTGGAATGCCCGGGTGGATCTACACCTGGCGCTCGGCGGGGATTGGCTTGAACAACGCCCGCTAGACGAAGATGCGCCGGCCTCCGGTGACAGCCAATACAACGGATCCGCCGAAGAGAGCGCCCAGTAAGGACAAACATCATGAAACGTATCACCTCAAAACTCAGTGAAGGTTATCGCTGGATCGTGCAGCCCCTGCTCGTGCTGTTTGTCATTATTTTTGGCTTCCTAGGCGCCAAAGGACTCTCATCGCAAGCGACCCCGCCCAAGCGCATGGAGGACCGCGTGTACGCCCCGCTGGTCCGCGTCCTCACGACCGAGGTCACCGACGCCCCGGTCCAGATCCGGAGCAACGGCAGCCTGCAAGCCCGCACCCGGGTTTCCTTAGTCCCCCAGGTCGGTGGGCGCGTGATCGAAATCCACCCCGGCTTCAGGGCGGGAGGATCGTTCAAGGCTGGCGAGGTCCTGCTGCGCATTGAGCCGCGCGACTTCGAGTTGCAGGTGGCCCGAGCGCGGGCCGATGTTTCCTCGACGCAAACCATGCTCACGACCCTGAACGCCGAGGCTGCGGCCGCCCGGGAGGAATGGCGCTTACTGAACGGCGACGCCCCAGTCCCGACGTTGGTAGGCAAGGAGCCCCAGTTGCAAGAAGCGCAAGCCAGAATCGCAGCGGCCCAAGCAACCCTAGAAACCGCCGAATTGAGCCTCAGCCGAACCGCCCTTTCTTTGCCCTGGGACGGTCGTATCGTGCAAACGCAGGTGGACGTGGGGGCCGTCGTCAACCCGAACCAAGCCGTCGCATCGGCCTACGCCACAGACATCTTCGAACTCGAAGTTTCCCTGCGCCAAAATCAATTGAAGTGGATCCGACTGCCCGGCGAAACAGAATCCATTAACGCTGAAGGAGCGGATTCAAACTTGATCACGCTTCTGGTGGATTGCCCTGGGGCTGCGGCCCAAATGATCGAACGCGAAGTCACCTTGCCGCTCGAACAAGCCATGGCTCGTTTGGAGGGTCTACGCAGCATGAAATCCAAGTCGGGTGCCGGCCAAGCCTGGGTCACACTGAACCCCACCGGTGAATTCGAAGCGGAGTACATGCTGGACCGTATCCAGGAGTCCCTGGATTCCATGATGAGTTTCCCGCCCAACGGCACGGGTCCCGTGCAAATTCTACATGGCACGCCTCCGACCGAAGCTTCCGTAGAGGTGGATCTCTCCGGGCAAATGGTCAAGCTTCCCGGTCGCGTCGTGCGCATCACCGGCGAACTCGATCGCATGAGTCGCTTCGCCCGCGTGGTCGTAGAGGTCGACCTCTCTTCGATCAAGGACTCCCTTCGGAATCGAATCCTCCCGGGTACGTTTGCCAATGTGCAACTGCAAGGCGCGGGACTGTCCCAGGTCACCGGCATCCCCCGAATAGCACGCCGCGAAGGTGGCATCGTTTGGACCGTCGAAAACGATCGCGTCGTCTTCAGCGAACCCAAAGTCGCTTACTCCGATGACGACACTCTCTGGGTTCGTGGGTTGCCAGATGGCGCCCAGGTCATCACGAGCGACCTGAACGTGGTCACCAAAGACATGCAAGTTCGCACGATCGGCGAAGGTCAACTGACGACGACTTCTTCTAAGAACTCGAACGAAGAGGCGGTGCAGCAATGAGCCCCCACAAGACTTTCAAGGGCACGAATTTGCCCACCCCGTCTAAGCCCGAGGGCGCTGACGAGCCGCGCGGCGTGCTCGCCTGGTTCGTCACCAACCACGTKGCSGCCAACCTGCTGATGCTCTCCCTGYTGWTCATCGGCGGCTACAGCGCCATGAACACSAAGGTYAACGTCTTCCCCGACATCGACCCGCGCACSATCACCGTSAGCGTCTTCTACCCGGGCGCCACGCCCGAAGAGGTCGAAGAAGGCATCAGTCGGAGGGTCGAAGAGGCCTTGGCTGGCATCGAAGGCATCAAACGCGTGCGCGCCACGTCCTCTGAAAACATGGGATCGGTTTCGGTCGAACTGACCGATGACGCAGACACAAGTGACGTACTGGACGATGTGAAGTCGGCCGTGGACGGCATCCAGAATTTCCCGCCCCAGGACGCTGAGAACCCCACGGTCCAGGACGCGACCATGACTCGCAAGGTGCTCACCGTGGCACTTTGGGGCGAGGCCTCTGAACGCAGCCTGCGCGAATTGGCCTTCCGCCTGCGGGATGACCTTTCCAGCCTCAAGGGCATTTCCTTGGTCGAGGTGCAAGGCGTTCGCGACTACGAAATCGGCGTCGAAGTCTCCGAGGATTCCCTTCGGCATTACGGCCTATCAATCGAGCAGGTCACCAACGCCGTGCGTGGTTACTCCGTGAACCTGCCCGCGGGTTCCATCCGAACCGAGCGCGGAGAAATCCTGTTGCGCACCGACGCCCAAGCCTATGACCGCATCGACTTCGAACGCCTGATTGTGCTGGCTGACAACGACGGAACCATCGTGCGGCTCGGCGACGTGGCCACCATTCGCGATGGTTTCAAGGACGTGGACACGGCCAGTAAATTCAACAACAACCCCGTGGCGTACGTGACCGTGCGCAGTGTGGGCGATCAGCAAGTGCTCGACATCGAGCAGAAGATCAAGAACTACATGGTCAACTGGCCCACCCCCGAGGGCATTCAAGCCACGGTTTGGGGCAACGGCGCGGATATCCTTCGCAGCCGTATGGACCTGTTGCTACGCAACGGCGGTATGGGCCTCATCCTGGTCTTCGCCGTACTGGTTCTATTCCTGGACCTGCGGCTCGCGTTCTGGACAACCATGGGCATCCCGATCTCTTTCCTCGGAGCCTTCCTGTTGATCCCCCTGCTGGGCGGCGCCATCAACATGATCTCTCTGTTTGGATTCATCCTCGTACTCGGCATCGTGGTGGATGACGCCATTGTGGTCGGCGAAAACATCTTCGCCAAACGGGAGGCGGGCTTGCCACCGAAACAAGCCGCTATCGAAGGCCTGCGCGAGGTCATTTCGCCCGTGAGCATGGGCGTGGTCACCACCATCCTGGCTTTCTTGCCCTTGTATTTCACCACCGGTTTCTTTGGAGACATCCTTTGGGTAGTCCCGGTTGTGGTCGTCAGTGTGCTCATCATGTCACTGATCGAGTCCTTTCTGATCCTTCCAGCGCACCTCTCCGGTGCCCGGATCAAGCGCAAGACCGGCGCATTGGTTTGGGTGCAGGACAAGTTGCGCGCTGGACTGCAGTGGCTCATCGATCAAGCCTACAGGCCGTTACTGCGCAAAGCCGTGGACTACCGCTACGTGACCATGGCCACCGCCGTGGCCATGGCGGCCCTGACCGTAGGGTTGATCAAGGGCGGCTTTGTGGACGTCAAGATCTTTCCCCCCATCGATGGCGACAACGTCTCGGCGCGGTTGAACATGGTCGGCGGCACGCCAGCCTCGGAGACCGAACTCGTATTGCAACACTTGCTCAACACCATGGAACAGGTGCGCGCCGAATTTGACTCACAGACTCCTGATGACGAAGCCTCCATCATTCGGTACGTGGCTGGAACCATGGGCGACCAGCCCTTTGGAGGCATGGGGGGGCCCCACGCGGGAACTTCCTCCAGCGGATCCAACATCGCCGAAGTCGCCATCGAACTCAACCCTGGTGAGGTCCGCTCGGTCACGACCTCGGCCATCGTGGAGCGCTGGCGTGAACTCATCGGCGATATTCCGAGCGTCAACACGCTGACTTTCAACTCGGCCATGCTCTCCGCCGGCGACGACGTCAGCGTAGAGTTGGCCCACGCAGATTTCCCCAAGCTGCTGATAGCCACGGAGAAGCTCAAGGAATTCCTGGGGCAATACAACGGGGTCTTCGAGATCGCGGACTCCTTTGAAGCAGGCAAGCGCGAGCTCAACTTCGAACTCACCAAAGCGRGCATCGCCGCCGGCATCACGCGTTCCGACCTAGCTCGCCAAGTCCGCCAATTCTATTACGGCGCCGAAGCCCAACGCGTGCAGCGCGGACGGGACGACGTCAAGGTYTTGGTGCGCTACACCGAAGCGGAACGGCGCAACCTTTCGAGYCTCGACGAGCTGCGCATTCGCCTCCCCAACGGGGAACAGCTGCCCCTGGCCACCGTCGCCTCCTTCACGGAGCAGCGCGGCTACGCTTCCCTGACCCGGACCGACCGCAAACGCATCGTGCGCATCACGGCGGACGTGAACGATGAAGCCGCCAGCGTTGCGGACATCAACAAGGAACTGAAGGAGGTCTTCCTGCCCAGCATGATGCAGGAGATCCCCGGCTTGAGCTATTCCTTCGAAGGTGCGGAACGCGAACGCATGGACAGCATGCAAAGCCTAGCGCGCGGCATGCTCATCGCCATCTTCGCCATCTTCGCCCTGCTCGCGGTGCAGCTCAAGAGTTACACCCAACCCTTGATCATCATGTCCGTGATTCCGCTCGGCATCATTGGCGCCGTACTCGGCCACATGTTCCTGGGTTACAGCCTGAGCTTCTTCTCCATGTTCGGAGTAGTCGCCCTCTCCGGCGTGGTGATCAACGACTCACTGGTCTTACTCGACTTGATCAACCGGCTAGTGCGCGGTGGAATGTCGGTGGAAGAGGCCGTCATGCAAGCCGGCCCGCGCCGCTTCCGCGCCATCCTGTTCACCAGCCTGACGACCTTCGTGGGCCTGGCGCCCATTGTGGTCGAGACCAGCATGCAGGCCCAGTTCCTGATTCCCATGGCGATCAGCCT
>JAESRM010000064.1 GCA_016764635.1 Planctomycetota bacterium | reverse complement strand
TGCGTGCAACCGGTGTACGTCGAAGAGAAACACTACGGAAGTACCGAGCCACAAACTCTCCCTCCACCGACGGAGGCCCGACCTGCCCCGGCTACGCCGAGCCAGCCCGCGCCTCCCGGTGGATGGATAGTCTGCGGCACGAACTTTCTCGGTGGTCGGCGGTAGGGGTGGCCTCGGTGGTCGGCGCTCATATATTCAGAGACGAACCGCGAAACTCTAGCCTACTCCTCTTCGGGGAACGGGCCCACGTAGACGATGAAGTCGGCGCGGTCTTGATCCTCTTCACGTAGTTTATCCGACCACTCATCGGTGACGGACACGACAAGGATTTTGGCGTTGGGCTGCTTTTGGCGGAGAAGTTCGACCGTTCCGCCGTTGGTGTCGCAGTGGAACTGGCCGATGACCAGGAAGACTGGGCTGTTGCCGTCATTGACCGCGTTGGAGGTGGAGCTCGACATGGTGCCGTCCCAAAGGGCTTGGGAGCGGAAGACGGCGAGCATGCCTTTGGTTGGGGGCTTGGGCTCCGCTTTTTCCTTGGGCTCTTCGCCTTCGACTTCCTCTTCATCATGCCCGCCGGTCATGAACTCGAAGAACCGGGCGCGGTACTCTGCGCCGGGCATGGGGTCGGGCACGTTGAACAATCGTTGTTGCTCGGCGCTCAGGCCAGCGAGCGCTTCGTAACCTTTCTTGCGAGCTGTGGTCGTGTAGATGCGCGGGGCGTTGGCGGCGTAAACGGGGCGGCCGGCGGCTCGGGACGCTTCGATCATGGGGCTGTGGGCCAAGGCGGTGCTGCCGCGGGAGCCTCCCATGGTATTCTGGAGGGCTTCCATGTCGATCAGGCCGGCGCCGAAAGCATCGAGTGCGTATTGGCGGTCCCGGGAGATGAATTCCAGGGCCAAGGCGGTGTTCGCATTGCGATCGAGGCTGCCCTGGTAGAGCATTGCGGCATAGGGCAATCCGAGCGGGTGCCCGTGCAGTTCGCCGATCACGACCACGTCGGCGGCGTCTACCCGGGCCTCGAGCTGCTCCCAGGTGGCGGCCTTACCGGTCACTCCGTCGAAGAGCTCGAGTCCGAGCAGGGTTTCGGTGTTGGGCGGGGCGACCTCTTGCGCGGGCATCGAGCGGCAGCCGATGGATGCGAGAGCCAGCACGGTCAAGCTAGCGATGAAGCGGGGGAGGGCGAGGCCGATACGGTCCTTCATGTCGGGGGCAGTCATGGGCCCAGGATACCCTGTTGCCCGGACGCGGAATAGAACGACTCCTCCAGGGGGAGCACAGCCGAGGTGCCTCCTAACGAACTTCGACGATCGCCGCCCGGTTGTTCCGAAGGCCAACGGGCAAGGCCTTGATGGTCTTGAAATCGTGTCGGCCGCCTTGCCAAAAGTAGGCGTAGATGGCCGCTTCCATGGGGTCTGTCCCGTGACTTCCCCCTGGAAGGAAGATTCAATTACCCTGCAACGCCACACGCTTGCTCGAACCTCAGGAGCTCCAGATTCGACGCACCCATGAGAAACTGCCCCTCAAGCCCTGAAAAGGCCCTGGAATGGGCGTTTTTAGTTCAGCTATGTCTTTTTGGAGGCCGACTAGGGACGTGATAAGCCTGATTCGGAGTCTTCGCTCCGAGGGCGATCCGTCGGCAGCACAAAGCCCAGTATGAAGCACCTCTCATTCCACCGTCTCGTTCCCGCCAGCCTGCTCATTCTTGGCCTGGCTGTTTCCACGTCTTGCGCCAGCACCTACAAGAACAGCACGGGCTTGAAGGAAGTGGACGGACTCGTTTCTCGGGTCGAAAGTGTCCATGTGGAAGGCGAATTGGCCATGGTCGCAGTGCGCGACTCGGTGACAGCCATGTTGGAATTGGTTGCACCCCAGGGGCAAACTACGGTGCACGAAGCGTTTGAGTCGTTCGAGCAAGCTATCGCAGCATCCGTCGATCAGCATGAGTCTTTCGAAGGAGCCATCGAAGGTCTCCAGGGTTCGGCAAAGCCGTTCTTTGAGGGCTGGAGCTCAGGTCTCGAGTCATTCAGCAGCCAGGGCATCCGGATTCAGAGCCGAAAGCGCATGGACCAGACACGCACGAGCTACGACAAGATCGTGCTATCAAGTGTGACGCCTCTCACCCGTTACGCTGAATTCAATACATCCCTTCAGGACGTGGCCTTGTTCTTGAGCCGCGATTTCAATTCCGCATCCGTGCGCATGATCGAGGGTGAATTGCGTTCCTTGATCCAGATTGCTGGTGAGTTGGACGACGACTTCGCCAAGTGCCTTGAGAAGTGCAATAACTACTCGGAAGAGTCAGGTTTGCCGACCCGCATCACCGTGGAAGAGCTGAACCCCGAGGGTTCGAGAAAAGCGGACAAGAAGTAGGCTCCAAGGCTCACATCAGCTGAAAGGGGGCGTTTTTGTCCCAGTCAGGCGAATGCAGAACGGCGATTTCCGAGGACTCCTCGGGAATGCGCCGTTTTCATTTGGGTGACTAAAGGAATGCTCACCTTCTGACGAAATTCCCTGTGGGGATACACCTTGTGAATAGGGGTCTGCCGTGTCCCCACATCATGAGCTGGATTGTTCTCGTCACCATCATTGTCATTCTAGGGTTGGCCCTAGGATTCTCCATAGCTAGACGCAGGGAGCTGAGCACCCTGCGCCGCACCATGGACGAGCGTGACCGCGCCCAGCGATTGGGCAGTGACAAGGCGCAATTGCAGCACCCGGTGGTGGACCTGACCCGTTGCTTGGGCTGCGCGACCTGTGTCGCAGCGTGTCCGGAGGAGGGCGTTCTGGAGTTGGTTCACGGTCAGGCCATGGTGGTGAACGGAGCCCGTTGCGTAGGGGTCTCCGCTTGCGAGCGCGAGTGCCCGGTGGGAGCGATCACCGTCACCCTCGGCGATTTGACCGAACGAGATGACGTGCCCGTCTTGAGCGAGGAGTTGGAAGCGATAGGCATGCCCGGGGTGTTCCTCGCGGGTGAAATTACGGCGCATGCGTTGATCAAGACCGCTGTGGATCAGGGAACGGCGGTGGGGTTGGAAGTCGCTCGGCGCGTGGAAGAGAGCGAGACGGTCGATGATTCCGAGGTATTGGATCTTTGCGTCGTCGGTGCGGGTCCTGCTGGCCTGGCCTGTTCGCTGGTTGCCAAGCAGGCGGGCTTGAACTTCGCAACGCTCGACCAGGAACAGGGCGTTGGCGGAACCGTGGCCAAATACCCGCGCCGCAAATTGGTGATGTCCCAACCGATCGACATGCCGGGCTATGGGCGTTTTAAGAAACAAAGCTACGCGAAAGAGGAGCTGATGGAGCTTTGGCAGGAGATCATCACTTCTAACGATCTCCAGTTGTACGGCGGGCAGGTCTTGCAAGGTGTGGAACGGGTTGCGGAAGGTCATTTCATCGTTCAAACGGCCACCCACCAATTCAAGGCACGGCATGTCTGTTTGGCTCTGGGGCGCCGCGGGGTTCCCCGCAAGCTTGGCATTGAGGGCGAGGACCTACCTAAGGTTGCGTATCACATGATCGACGCCCACTCCTATCAGAACCGCAGAATCCTGGTGGTGGGTGGAGGGGACAGCGCGGTGGAAACGGCCATGGCTTTGGCCGAACAGCCCGGCAATCAGGTGAGCCTCTCCTATCGCAAAGAGGGCTTCTTTCGCCTGCGATCTAAGAACGAATCTCGCATTCAGGAGTGCATTCAGCGAGGTGCTGTCCAGGTGTACTTCCAGAGCACGCTCACGCAGGTCACCCAGGACTCMGTGCTCTTGCAAGGGGTCGAGGGAAAGGGCCGAAAGTCGGTGACCTTGCCCAACGATGACGTTTTCGTGATGGTYGGCGGAGTGCCGCCCTTCGARACYATGAARCGYTCGGGAGTGTCTTTTGACGGCGCATTGCACRCRTCCAAGGAGGYGGTTGGCGAGCAAGGTAGCGGTCTAGCGACGGCTTTGATCGCAGGTCTTTCGAGCGCACTCTTCGCCCTGGCTTTTGCCCTTTGGCACAACGACTACTACGGCCTTCAGGAAGCTATGCGCCCGGCCCACCCGAAGCACGATTTGCTGGCCCCTGCAAAGGGACTGGGCTTGGCCTTCGGTGTGGCTTCCTGCGTGATGATCGTGCTGAACCTGCTGTACCTCCTGCGTCGATCCCCACGGGTTCCCTTCAGGTTGGGATCCCTGCAGCACTGGATGACCGGGCACGTGGCCACGGGTATTGGTGCCTTGCTCTGCGGCTTGTTGCACAGTCGGCTGACCGCAGGCGACACCACTGGCGGCCATGCTCTTTTGGCCTTGGGTTTCCTTTTGGTGACGGGGTCGATTGGACGCTATTTGTACGCGTACGTGCCGCGCGCTGCAAATGGCCGCGAATTGCAATTGCACGAGGTCAAAGCGAGTCTGGGGCAGTTATCGGAGGAATGGGATCAGGGGCATCGCGAGTTCCGCAAGCAAGTGCGTGAGCAGGTTTTAGAGCTGATCGAGCGAGCCCGCTGGAAGTCTTCGTTCCTGGGACGGGCAGCCTCGCTGGCTATTTCGCGTTGGAAGCTGCGTGGACTTCTCCAAGCTCTTGAGGCTCAAGGGGTGGACATGGGCGTGGACTCGGACCAGATCAAAGCCACGCTCACCTTGGCGCGGGCGGCRCACCGTTCRGCSACCATGGCKACTCATTTCGAAGACCTGCGRGCCCTGATGGGKACTTGGCGCTATTTGCACCGCTGGGTTGCCGCGCTCATGGTTTTGCTGGTGATTGCCCATGTGGCTTTCGCTCTCTACTACGGATTCTCCTCTTCCAGCGCTCCTGCTGGAGTCAATCAATGAAAGCACCCAACCCGAACATCCTCATCGCCCTGGCTTCGTGCCTGGGCGTGGTGGCCCTGGTGGCCAAGGACGTGAAACGCAGTGGGCCGGGCATTCTGAGCCAGGTGCACGGCCAGGTGGAGGAGTTGAATGGGGCCGATTCGTGCAGTCAGTGCCACGGGGACTCCGATACGTCTCCGGATCAGGCATGTCTTGCTTGCCACGCTGAAATTGGAGTGCATATGGGGGCGGCGAAGGGACTGCACGGCAGTTTAGGTCCCCAAGTTCAACGCGCCTGCGCCCTGTGCCATAGCGAGCACCATGGTGCCGCGGCGGCTCTTGTGAATACGCGTACATTCCTTATCGCAGGCATCAAAGATGTCCTGGAGTTCGACCACGAGTTGGTGGGATACGAATTGGCCGGTGCTCACACCGACTTGCAGTGTACCGAGTGCCATGTGAACGCCAAGGAGCCGGTCCTTCCTGTAGGCACGCACCGCTATCTTGGACTCAGCCAAGACTGCGCCAGTTGTCACGAGGACCCGCATGGTGGACAAATGAGTCCAAGTTGCGTGGCTTGTCATAACCAGACTAGTTTTGACTCGTTTGCCACCTTTGATCACGGCGTGGCTTTGAAATTACAGGGTTCCCACGGTGAGTTGACATGCTTTGAGTGTCATACGCCGGACACGGAAACTTCGGTTGAGTTCCTGGCCGCGCCAGGGGCGCAGCACGAGGCTCGGACCTGCGCCGATTGCCACGAATCACCGCATTCTGAGTCGTTTCTGGTTGGGGTGCAGGACCAAGACCCCGAGCGTTTGKGGTGTGCGCTTTGCCATGTGGAAAGCGATGCCGCCTTTGTTCAGGAAGCGCCGGATCTCTCCGTGCTGTTGCACGCGGCAAGCGGATTTTTCCTGGCCGATCCCCACGGGAATCTAAAATGCRGGGACTGCCACAAGCCTGACGGGGCGTCTTTTGCTTTGCGTTTTCCAGGTCGTCCCGCAGCGCAATGCCAGAGTTGCCATGCCGATCCGCACGGGGCACAGTTTGGATCTGCGGAGCCTGGAGCGTCTCAATGCCTTGATTGCCACTCGAATACGGTGTTTGCGCCCCATGTCTTTGATGCCGATTTGCATGCGGCTACCGGATTCACGTTGGGCGGCGCGCATGCCGAACAGGACTGCGCGGCCTGTCACGTAGACCCCGTTGGGGATCAGTCGAGACTGTTCAGGGGGACATCTTCGAGCTGCAATACCTGCCACCAGGACGTGCACGACGGGCGGTTTGACGCGGCTGGCGGCGAGGACTGCTCAACCTGTCACTCCACAAGTGCCTTTGGGGACGCGCACGCTCAAGCCTTTGATCACGCCAAGTGGACCGGGTTTGACCTGAAAGGAGCCCACGAGCAGAATCAATGCGAGTCATGCCACCGGGCTACGGATTTGCCCGATGCCCATGGCCGGTCGTTTGGGCGGATCGCGACTTTATTCGGGGAGGTGCAAGGATGCCAAAGCTGCCATGCGGATCCCCATGATGGGACTTTCGAGCGCTCCGACCTACCTGCCTCGGTCGATGGCAAGCAAGGATGCAATCGGTGCCACGGTGAAGCCTCGTTCCGTTCCGCTGCCGATGATCTGGACCACGGTTTGTGGATGGGCTTTGAGCTGAAAGGTGCCCATGCGGCCGTTTCGTGTTCGGCTTGTCACGCGCCTTTGGCACGGCCAGGTCAACATGGCCGAACCTGGGAGAAGGCCAATGGCAGCTCCTGCAGCGATTGTCATRCCAATCCCCACGGGGACCAGTTTGAGACGCAAGGCGTAACAGATTGCAGCGCTTGTCACTCGCCTGCCGATACGTTCCAAGAGTTGCTGTTCGATCACGATCGCGATTCACGCTTCGCCCTGGATGACACGCATGCGGAACTCGCTTGTGTGCAGTGCCATCGGCCTTCGAAGGACAATGCCAATGAGCCGCTTCAATACAAGCCGCTCGGAACGCAATGCGTCGATTGCCATGGGGAAACGAGGCGTAGACTGCCAGGACGTCGGGGGAAATGATGAGGGGAATTCAGTGGATCTCGCTGTGCATATTGCTGTGCAGCTCGGTATTTGGGCAAGAACCTGAGGGGTTTGAGCGCTTTCCTTTGCGGGTCAGCGCGCGCCTCGACGGAAATGAGGTTGAAGTCGACCGCGGCCAAGGCATACGCCTTGCCGTGGGTGATTCCATCCTCTTTGAAACCCGGGATGGCAAAGTGTTTGAAGGCCGCGTGTTGAAAGTCTTGGAACGCAAAGCTGTCGTGGAACCGGTGGACTCCAAAGTAGTTTTGCCCCTGGGTACCCGTGGACATGCCCTCGTGCCCAAGTCGCGGTTCGTTAGGAAGCCAGAGGCAGATACAGGACCGAAAGAGGCTCCGAAGGCAGATGCTAAACCCGAGCATGAGCCCTGGCTTCGGTTGGATGACGAATGGAACTCAAATGATCCTTTGCTGGCGCGCATCAAGCCCTTGCGCC
>JAESRM010000063.1 GCA_016764635.1 Planctomycetota bacterium | reverse complement strand
TCCACATTTAGGTAGCCGACATCGTTCATCTCGAGCTGCCCCTTAAAGAGCTGACTGTTAGGCGTATGCCCGATGGCGATGAAGACGCCTTCSGTTTCCACKCGCGCGGTGGTTTGRTCCTCKGTGTTGAGCATGGTGACCGCGTTGACCTTGCCGTCTTCGCCGGCGTGGATGTCTTGGATGGTGCGGTTGAGGGCCCACTTGATCTTGGGGTGCGCGCGGGCGCGGTCGGCCATGATCTTGGAAGCGCGTAGTTGCTCGCGGCGGTGCACGATGGTCACGCTCTTGGCGAAGCGCGTCAGGTAGGTGGCTTCCTCGAGGGCCGAGTCGCCGGCGCCTACGATCAAGACGTCCTTGTCGGGGAAGAACGCACCGTCACAGGTGGCGCAGGCCGAAACACCGTTGCCCATCAAGCGCGTCTCCGCGTCCAGGCCCAACAACTTGGCCGAAGCACCGGTCGAGATGATCACGGCCTTGGCCTTGAACTCATCGAAGTCGGTCTTGATCACRAARGGYCGCGTGGAGAAGTCCACTTCGATGACCTCTTCGAACTTGATCTCGGTGCCGAAGCGCTCAGCTTGCTCCTTGAATTCCTCCATCATTTCCGGACCCAAAACGCCCTTGGGGTAGCCGGGGTAGTTCTCCACATCCGTGGTGATGGTGAGCTGGCCGCCCGGCTGGGGCCCCTRAAACAGCAACGGCTTCAGGTTGGCGCGCGAGGCGTAGATGGCTGCGGTGTATCCGGCGGGGCCGGAGCCGATGATGATGACTTCGCGTGTTTCGGTCATGGGGAGGCTCGTGGAGCTTGTCTGGGGTTGAATGCGAGAGGCTAAGGGCCAACCGGCCCGAACAGACTGTTGTGAGGACTTCGCAGGAATCCGCTGACTCGCAACAGCCCGCTAGTCTAAAGCACTGAAGGGGCTTCTCAACCCGCAAGGCGGGCTGGACGGAGAATTGGTCCACCGGATACACTTCTGGGCATGCACCCCGAAGTAGAACGCCTGCGGCCCGCCCTACGAGAATTGGCCGGAGAGATCCGGCGCCTGGCCCGTCGGGCCCCCAGCGCCCTGGAATCCCCAGGCCATGCGCGCCCGGTAGGTGTGGGCAGCGRCGATGTGACCTTCCAACCTGACAAAACCACGGAATCCTACCTGGATGATTGGTTCGCTGGGCAGGCGGCCCTAGCCCCACTCTCCCTGCTGACCGAGGACTCGGGTTGGCGCCACGGGGGCCCCGGCCCGGCCCCAGGAACCTGGCAGGAACTCCCCAACTCGGACCACGGGGGCGCCCGCATCGTGATCGACCCGATCGATGGCACGCGCCATCTGCTCTTTGAACTACGCTCGGCCTGGACCGTGATTGGAGTGGCTAGCCCAGGATGCGATTCGCCGGATCAGAGCGCAATCGAGTATGGCCTGGTGACCGAGATCCCCACGCGCCTGGCTGGCTGGGCCCGCGAACTGGAAGCCGTGCGCGGCCAGGGCTGCACCGCCAGCGAGGTTCCGCTGCTGGGCCAAGCCCCCGGCGAAACGCGTTCCCTGCACCCCGTCGACGACGCCCGGGTGGACCACGGCTATTTCCCCTTCTTCGCTTACCACCCGGATATCCGCGCGGCTTCCGACCGCATCGCCCAGGCCTTCCTGGATCGCCTGCGCAAACGGGAAGGCGCGCAAATCGAACACTGCTACGACGACCAGTACATCGCGAGCGGCGGGCAGCTGGCCCTCTTGGCCCTCGGTCACTACACGATGATCGCCGACCTGCGCCCGTGGCTGCTGGATCCGGAAGGCCGCGCCACCCAATCCGCAAAGCCCTACGACGTGAGTGGGGCCGTCCTGTGCGCCCTGGAAGCCGGTTGCCGGGTTTGTGATTTGCACGGCGAGGATTTGGCCATGCCCCTGGACACCCAGACCCCTGTGGGTTTCCTGGCTTTTGCCGGTCCCCTGACCCAAGAACGCCTACTGCCTCACCTTACAGCCGTGCTGCGCAGCGAGCCCGGTTTTCCCCTTCCAGGACAAAGCGGTTAGGAATGAAGCCCCCGGCAAATTTTTTGACTTTTCCTGCGTCTAGCTGGGCTTCCCGTGGAAATAGAACCATACCGAGCGACCCCACGCGGGCCGCACACCATGGTTTGTTCCCCCACTATCGAAGACCCCTTCAAAGCATTAAGATCCACGCTTCACGCGGAGATCGTATGGAGCGCCTGTGATTCGACAGGCCCTCTGCAGAAAGACGGGGAGTCCCTTTTGGGTGAAATGAGCCAAGGGTGGGCGAACCAAGACGACCTACGTGTCGTGCAGGGCTTCTTAGGAGGCCTGCCGGGTGCTCGTGAAGCTCTCGGCGAACGCTTGGCTTGTGTCAGCGCCTACATTGCTAAGCGCAACTCCAAGCTGGGCAGGCCCCTGGATGCTTCCGCCCTGGACGATCTGAGCCAGGACTGCCACATGGCCATCCTGCTGGCGGTCGAGAGCTACACGGGCGAGAGCCCCATCGCCGCCTGGGCGCAAGGCTTCGTGCGCTATGCCTTCCTYAAATATTTCCGGATCAAGCGCGGAGAAAGCTCCGCCCTGCTTCAACTGCAAAAGGACTTTGTCGAACCGGAAACCACCGGACCTGATCTCAGGGATCACTCGACCATCGTCTCCGTACTCGATCAACTGCTAGAGATCGAACGCCGCACCCTTTCAATGCGCATCCTCGAGGAAATGCCCTTCCCGGACATTGCTGCGGTATTGGGTGAACCCGTTACAACTACGAAAAGCCGTTTCGCGCGCCTTGTGGTGCGCTTAGGGCCTCAACTTAAAACATTTTGGAAAAGTGAATATGATGAAGGAAACGAATAAACAACTGCTGGACGCTCTCATCTTGGGTGAGAGGTCATGGACCGAACCGGACATCGTGCAGGCCATGGCCGAGGACGCATCCTTTGCCGAAGCTGTGCATAGCGCCAAGGAAACACTCGGTGTTTTAGGGGCGCATGCACCCCTGCTCGATGACGTGAACATGGAAGCCCTGCCGGTTTCAGCGAAGGACCGGACCGCGGCCATCGCAGCCCTGAGCCCATCGACAAGGGCCCCGATCCTGCGTCATGGCTTCTGGTTGATCCCGAGCGCCGCCGCTGCAGTTTTGGCCTTCAGCTATATGCAAGGGGAAAGCGGCCCGCAGCCCGTGCCCTCCAACGCAACCCTGGGCGGAGCCAGCCAAGCCAACCTCATGCCCCAGAAGCAAACGGGCTATCGAAGCTTCAATTTGGCGACCACCCTGCAGCCGGGCATGTACGCGCGCATCGAGATCTTCGGCACCGAATTGGACATGGAGCCCTTGTTCACCTCCGGAAAAATCAAGGAGAGCCTGTTCACGTTCACCGCGGAGCAATCGGCCAAGCTTCAAAGTTACGAAAGGGTGTGGGTTGTGGTCGAGTGGGTCCAGCAGGCTGGGCATTCGCGCTCCAGTGGCGGCCAGTGGTGGCTGCGCTAGAAGCGTGATGGGCCGGGGGGGGATTCCCCCCCACCCGTAGGGTTCGGGGCGACTCCAGGACGGACGAATCGAGCGCCGAAGTGTTAGGCTGTGGCACTCACCCATCCTGCCAAAATGCCTAACAACACCATCCGGTTCCTCGGCGCGCTGCTCCTGATACTGAGCGCGCCCCAGGCCCTGGCCCAACGGGCTCCCGACTCGATCGGCGCCCCGCTGGCCCCTCACTTGACGCGCCCCTTCGCTCCTCCCGCGGTGGGATTGCAGCAGTGGCTCGCCAACACGCCCTGGTCCCCAGACATGACCATCCTGCGCTATCAAGAGGTCTGCGCCGGCATTTGGGAGCCGCSMYWWWKKSMRYTMMKMSAWGMWCWRGMCYGSCNKWRYRKTRGNGRYYAKCKSGRASMAYGCRYYGKGTRRSMWKGWRTKKGCGAAGGCGCACCTGCGGGCCATGGCGTACTACGTGGTCAACATGAAGGACTCGGAGCTTTATCCATTGACGCTTCACCTGGGCCAGGTATCCAAGCTCCTACCACGGGAAAGTAACACTTGGATTCAACTCCAAGCATGGAGGGTGACGCTCCTCACGAACCTCATGATGTGGGAGGATTCCATCCCACTGCTAGAGGAAATTGAAGCCGTACTGCTGGCGGAGGATACGGAATCCAGCAAGTCCATAAAGCCCGTGTTCGTCCACCTGGACTGCTCGACGACATACCACACCATCGGCATATCCGAACGGGCCATGGAGCACTTGGCCCGGGCCGAGGTAGCTTTCGAGCGCGAGCCTGTGACCGAGGATTCGCCTTTCACGTTCATGCACCTCACTCTCCACCGACTGCTTCTGAGCGCCGCTCACGAAGATCACCGTGAGAGTGTACGCATCCTGGAACAGGCACAACTTTCCGCTCTGTACAAGAGGCTAAGCCCTGTGGTCAAAGGGGTTTTCGAATTCCGTCTGCAGCTCTCAATGCGCGAATTGGGCGAGACGACAATCGAAGAAGTGGAAGAAGCCTTCGAAGTGTTGATGCTGCTCACGGATCCCAATACAAGCGCAGACAATGAGGGCTACGACCCCTTTCGCTTATCGGCATTGAGTTTCCTAAGTAGTTACTACATCCACCAAGGTCGATTCCGAAAAGCACGCGAGCTACACGCGGAGAAACACCTCCTCCAAAGGGTGCGCGAGGCCGTAAAGCAGCTCAAAGTGGCTATCAAAGGCGACGGAAGAATCCCGGTCGAGGTATCCAGTTTCCTCCCCCATTTCATGGCGTCGACACAGGCTGACACCACCTCCATCGAGCTGCTCGATTGGCTTCGGACCACCTATGAATTACGCCTTCAGGAAACCGCCAATACAAAGCTGCTCCCCCTCGGAATGGGTGGATCCGCATTCTCCGATACGAACAGCTTAGCGGAGTGCCTGATACGCGCTGAGCTACAAATCAATCCGGGACCTCTGGGGGCCGAAAGGGCTCTTGAAACCATCCTAAAACTCGAAACCGGGGGGACACTCGCGCGCTATCTACACGCGGAACTCGGCAACTTGCAGAAGATACAGGACAACCTGCTAACCCCCAATTCGGGCATCTACCATATCCACGTGGGATGGGATCACAGCTACGTGCTTCTGATCGACGACGGGCAGGTCAGCGCAAAACGCCTGGGCAAATCCGCGGATTTCATCAAGCGTAGTAAGCGGCTCAAGCGGGAGCTCTACCAGGCCCAAAACTACGGTGTCAAAGGAGCTCGCTTAGAGCTCGCCATCGCCGCCATGGAAGAATTCCTCCTGCCCGTAGAACTCTCCCAGGACATGGAACTACGAGGCTGGCAGAGCATTGCCTTCTCCGGATTCGAAGGCCGCTCCTACGTGCCCATGGAGTTGCTCAAGTTGAAGGGTGGAGAGCGCTTGGGTGACCGCATGCCTGTGACTTATTACCCCTCATTGACCGTGGCATTGGCCCTGTCCGCCCGGCGCAATGGACGCGCCGGCCAAGGGTCCGRAGCCTGGCTTTCCCTGGTGGCCACGTCCGCCCCAGAATATATGTCCAGCGCCATCAAAAAACGTATGACCCTGCTGGGCTCCAACCTGCAAGCCTTGCCTTTCACCTCCAAGGACTTCACGTCCCTCTTCGGTTCGTTCCCCATCGGCATTCCCTTGCAGGTCAAGAGGGAAACGAGTGCCACTCAAGAAGCCCTTTGGGCCGGCTCCGCAAGCCACGTGGGCGCCCTTTTCGTCCTAGGCCATGGCAGCCGCGACGATGACCTGGCCGCGAGTCCGGGACTCCTTCTAAGAACCCAAACGGGCGCAACAACCGTCGTCGGGCCCTCCGACCTGGGTGAATTCGAGTCCCCGCCTTTTGTCATGCTGGTCGTCTGCGGCACCACCGACGCCGTCGAGCGCAGCGGCGATGACGGGGCCCAACACCTGGTCGGCACCCTGCTCCGGCAAGGCGCCGACACCGTCTTGGCCGCCCACCTGCCCTTGGGTTACGAGGACAGCAAACGCCTCTYCGCCGTAGTGATTGAAGGGCTCACGGTRAARGGYTTATCCCCCGCCGAAGCCCTCTGGCARGCGCGCCTGCAACTGGGRGACGAAGCCGGTTATCCCGGCCGCTACCTGCTGCACGCGGGTGGACTTGCTGACCGAAGCCTGCACGCCCCCGCCCCCCCCGCCGAACCACGATCGACCCAATGGGCCAATTGGGTAGCCTTGGCGGGCGTCTTGGGCATTACTGCACTACTCGTTCGGGTACGGGCCGCAGCCTAGGGCTGGAGACCCGCCGCGCCCGGTGCCTCTGGGGGCGGGATTGGTTGACTGCAAAATTCAACCAGGTCAAACCCAGTTGCAGCATGGCCGATTGGGCTCCGGGCGGCGCCCATGCCAACCCCTGAGAAGGGAACAGACGGGTCACCACGCCGGACGTATCCAACTCGACCGAAACGAAGGACATCTCGTAGTGTGAATTTGCCGGATCCCAACCGGCTCCATCGAAGGCTTGGTTGAATTCATGCTCGGTTTGGCCCACCGAAATCGTGACCCATTGCCGACCGATGAAGTGAATCGTCTCGTCGACGGTGCCAGGATCCCTACGCGCCCACATGTCCACTTGCACGGTCGTGGAAGCCAACACTTCAGGCACCTGCATGGTCACGCTCACCTCGAAGTTCCCGTTCCCCAGGGACTCCAGGTTGGGTTCGTCCACATCCAGGTTGCGCCAGCGCTGCGCATCCAAATCGCTCGTCATCACATTACGAAGCTCCAGGGAGTGACCGTTCAAAACAGCCACCATCAGGTCCTCTTGACCGTCCAAATCCAAGTCCACCAGGCTAGCCGCTTGGATGGGCCGTTGCTCGCTGTCCTCGTGGGTATCGATCCAATCCCCGGTCGTGCTACGCTCCAAAATCAAGCCACCCGGGCCCGTGCTGATGTGCAATTCGAGAAGATCCACATCACCCACACCGCCGCGGGTCAGCAGTAGGTGATCCCCGTAGGTGTCCCCTTGTCGGGGGAGAATCGCCGTGCAATCGCGGGCGCCTAGGGCATATCCGGGGCTCGACAAGGTCTCGTTTCGAACGTTGATTTTTTGCACCCCACCCTCCACGTAGCTACGCACCAAGAGATCCCCTGACGCCACATCCAAGTGCCGCATGACCGCGATGGCATCCGTGGGGTGCGCGGATAGTTTTTCGAGCACCTGCTCACCATCCGCAGATTTCACGTAGAGCGTGTACTTCTCCAGCCAAACCATCTCTTCGCCGGGCGAAGAGGCCAACAGCTCAACAAAAGCCAGATCGCGCAGGGCGCCCTGGCAGGGCACAGAAT
>JAESRM010000290.1 GCA_016764635.1 Planctomycetota bacterium | reverse complement strand
CGCACTCTTCACAGGGAAGAGTGCGCGGGGGCGCATTTATAAACACGATCCTAGAGCATTGAAACATGTCTGGTGCGGGTGCTAAACCCGATTGTCGACATCACTCGAACTGCACTGATAGCCCGTCGGTGAAGTTCGTAGTGAGCTGGCCGGTCCACAACTGATCTCGGAACCAAGCCTGGAAGTTCCAAGTTTCTCCGGCATGCACCATGCCGCCCCCCGGCATGTCCGTGAGGTCCACGGGCACACTGAACGATCCGGTGACTCCGCTCATTCGAATTTCGTGTGCTCGATTATGGCGCAAGATTTGCGTCGATCCGCCTAAGCAAAGATAGCCCTGGGCGCCGCCCGGCTCCACCACGAAATTTTGAGTGCGGGAACTCARGAAATAGCCCAACCGCCGGGTYGTCATGCCTTGGGCGTGAAGCGCAAAGTTGTTGCTGGCGACGGTACGGGAGCCTGAGAAGGAGATCGTAGCGGATTGCCCCGAGAGGTTTTGAACGGCAGGCCCGCAGTAATTGGCCGAAGGCGCATCCAAGTCAAATACGTACACGGCTCCAGAATTCCTGAGGGAATTGTCACTGGGGTTCCCAGCAATCGCCGAGTCTTCCTGGGGAGCGCCCACGATCAGGTGGGTCGCAGTCGCCAGGGCAGAGCTCCCAAAGCCATCGGCACTACCTTGGTAGGACGCTCGAATCGTTCCTTGTTGTTGCCACGCGGTACCATCCCAATCAAAAACAAAAACTGCCCCGGAAGCGGACGCTCGGTTTTGAATAGCTCCAACAAAGCCATCGTCCACCCCGATGTCGTCCCCGCTAGATCCCACCACCAATCGCGAGGCGACCAGACTCACAGATGAAGCGAACGAATGCTGCCGCTTGGCTACCAACGGCTTCAGCATTTCGGTGAATTCCCAGCTACCTGCTATCACCCTATAGGAGTAGGCCGCTCCGGAATCGCTTGCATTATCGTTGTCCCAGTTTGCACCGGTACCAAGTCCATCACTATCCTCCTGACGCGTACCCACTACAGCCATGTCCCCGGAAATCGACAGAACTTGACCGAAGTGATCATACGTCCCTGGATTGGAAGCCTTGATGTAGGCGTCTTGCACCCAGACCCCACCTGAAAATACGAATGCGTACGCAGCGCCCGCATCAAGCACGTCGTTGTTGTCCACACCGTCTATGCCTGTGCCTGTGGAATCCTCCAGTCGAGCGCCCACCAAAATACGATCGCCGGAAAGTGAACATGCAGAGCCAAAGTTGTCGCCACCACCGGTGTTGTGGGCTTTCAGGTACGCAACTTGGGTCCATACGCCCGGCACTCTTTCAAAAACGTAAGCGGCGCCGGACGCCCCGGCGAGATTGTTTGTCTGATGTCCCCCGACTCCCACGCTCGAGCTGCCTTCGCCACGGGCCCCCACGACAATACGTTCGCCTTGAATGGCAACCGCGGAACCAAAACGATCTCCGGCGCCCGTATTGGACGCCTTGAGGTATGCGATCTGCTGCCAAGCTCCTGCAATGTTCTCAAAGACATAAACCGCTCCCGAATCAGGGGCTGAATTGTCTTGCTGGTTCCCGTTCACACCTGTGCTGCCCGACGACTCTTCACTTGCGCCCACCACGATAAGGTCGCCAGAAATGGCTAGCGAAACACCGAAGTAATCATGGGCCTCGGTATTCGAGGCCTTCAGGTAGGCGTCTTGCACCCAGGTGCTTCCGACCCTAGAGAAGGCATACGCAGCGCCAGCATCCATGGCACTGTTGTCTGAACCATCGCCGTCGATTCCGGTGGCATTGCTTTTCTCGCGCCAGGCCCCGGCCACTGCGCGATTGCCAGAGATCGCCACGGTGCTTCCAAACGCATCCAGTTCATCAGGGTTGGAAGCCTTCAGGTAGGCTTCTTGAACAACGGGGTCGATGGTGAGGGGATAGACGGCTTTGGACTCATCAACGACAATAGATATTCCGTTATCCGACAGTTGAAACCACGATTCCATGGGGGCCCCGAGAGAGTCGAAGACATGCAGTCCGCCGTAGGAGAGCACGCTCCAACCTTCATCATCCATGAATAGCAGACCTGATCCGGCTTGGAACAACTGGGGCGATAAAGTGCCTCGCACCGCAAGTTGAATGGTCAGAGGGGAGGTCGCATCCACTCCCCGTTCAGGCCGTTCAAGCAAAGTGTATCCATGCTCCATCCCCCCGGAGCCATTCACATACCACTCACTCAAGTCAGAATTCCAACCATAGGTGATCTCATTCTCCTCTCGGGAAGCGCAAGCCTCTGCAGGAGCTTGCGCCAGGGAGCCCTCAAACCCAAAAGAGCGGATTTGCAATCCCCAGCTCCAGTCCCCTTGATCGGGAGTGGTCAAAAATCCTCGACCATCAAAATGGGTCGTCCATGATTTGTTTGGACTCCGCATTTGGTAGCCATCCCCGGCTGCAGTCACATCCAGCGAGCCTCCTTGATGGACGGAGGAGAGCGCTCCCGGAGCGGCCAAGAGTGCGACAAATATGAAACGGATCGTTTGCGGAATAACAGGCATAGAACTTCGAGGTTTGATTCAGGTCCCGCCCAAAAAAGTGGGCAGAACCGTTCTTACCGGTGATTCCGAACCACCCGGTCCGAATGTGGCATGTTTTTTCGAGAGGTGCTCACCCTATACTGCGCCCACCCAGACAGCGTCCTACAGTGGATCGCAGCGCACTCAGGCAATCTCTGGAATGAGTACGCGGACAGCCTAGCCACCGCGTGGAATCGCAGCACCCTGTAACGCGTCGGGTCAGATGCGGTGTCCCGGAGTCTCGCTGTGGGAAGGAACTCCAAAGGTCAGGTCAGGCTCCGGGGGGGGGGCATGTTGGCTCCAGTAGGGTGACTTCGGTGTTTTTTTGGGATCTGTTGCCGGGGTCCATGGGCTTGCATGCCTGACCCAGGACAATTAATTACAGGTATTTAGTTGACTAGTCATTCTTTTGCGGCGATAGTCCCCCTGTGAGCAAACCGCAGCGACAATCCGATACGTCCGTTCAGGACGCCATCCAGCAGACCAAACCCTTTCGTTCCGTAGGGCAGGAAGCGTTGATCGCTCTCCTGATCACCACCGAGCGTTTGCGTTGGCCCATGCAGAACCTGCTCAGCAGCCGCGGCGACCTGACTCCTCAGCAATACAAYGTACTGCGCATCTTGCGTGGGGCCGGCAAGCAAGGCCTGCCCACATTGGAGATTGCGGCGCGCATGATCGAGCGCACCCCTGGCATCACACGCATGATCGATCGCCTAGAGCGCAAGCAGCTGGTGCAGCGCGTGCGCGCAGCGAACGACAGGCGCCAGGTGCTCGTCAACATCAGCCCGGAGGGCCTCCAGCTTTTGCGCCCCTTAGGCAAGGCCGTCGATGAACTCGACGAACAGTTGCTCGACGCCCTAACCCAGCGCGAGACCCGCGACCTGATCCGCCTACTCGACAAAGTTCGCAACAGCCTCAGCTGATGCGTTCCCGTTAACCTCAACCTCTTCCTCTCGGATAAAAACATGACTAGTCAAACATTGACCTCTAACGTACCCGCCCCCGCAACCCGTGCATGGCTTCCGCTGCTACGCACTAGAAATGAGCTGGCCCCCGTAGCCCTACGCGTAACCTTGGCCCTGGTCATGCTGCCCCACGGCGCACAAAAGGCGCTCGGCTTGTTCGGTGGGTACGGTTGGACGGGAACCATGGGTTTCCTGACCGATTCTGTTGGCCTGCCCAGTGCCATGGCGGCAGGCATCATCCTGTTCGAGTTGATCGGTCCGCTGCTTTTACTGCTCGGCCTTGGGACGCGCCTGGTAGGCCTCGGTTTAGTGGGTTTGATGCTCGGCGCCGTGTTCACAGTGCACGCCCAGCACGGCTTTTTCATGAACTGGAGCGGATCCCAAGCGGGCGAGGGCTTTGAGTATCACCTGTTGATGATCGGTGGTGCCCTGGCCTTAGCTCTGGCCGGAGCTGGTCGTTGGTCCCTGGATCGTTGGTTGGTCCAGCGCCATCAGGCTTAAGTCTTCACTGTCGCAAACAAACCATCTTTCATCTTCAAACTAGGAGTTCACCATGATCACCAAACGACCCTCAGAGGCTCGCGGCCACGCCGACCACGGTTGGCTTGACGCCCACCATACTTTTTCCTTTGCCAGCTATCGAGATCCTCAATTCAGGGGCTTCTCCGAGTTGCTCGTGCTCAACCAGGACACCATCGAACCCGCTCGCGGTTTCGGAACCCACGGGCACGAGAACATGGAGATCATCACCTACGTGCTCGACGGTGCGCTTGGGCACAAGGACAGCATGGGCAACGGCTCTGAGATGCGCTCTGGCGATGTTCAACTGATGTCGGCTGGCAGTGGGGTGACCCACAGCGAGTTCAATGTACAGTCGGACGAGTCGACCTCCCTGTTGCAGATGTGGGTTCGTCCTGCCGAGCAAGGGCGCAGCCCGCGCTATGAACAGGCGAGCTTTCCCCTGGCCGAGCGCCAGGGTCAGATTCGCTTGGTCGTGGCACCGGACGGTCGCGACGGCGCCTTAACCATTGGTCAAGATGCGTGCCTATACGCAGGACTCCTGGATGAGGGTGAGTCTGCTCAGCTCGAGCTGGCCCATGGCCGCAAAGGCTGGCTGCACGTGGCGCGCGGTTCCCTAACACTCAACGGCATGTCCTTTGGCCCCGGTGATGGGGCGGCCATCGATGCGGAATCGAGGCTGCACTTTGAGGGCATCCATGTTGCTGAATTCGTCTTCTTCGACCTTCCCTAAAGCAAATCCATGACCCCCTCTACTCACACTCAATTCCGAATTCACGACCTGATCGCCGAGCGCTGGAGCCCGCGTTCTTTTGCGGACCGACCCGTGCCGCGCGAGCCACTGGGCGCTTTGTTCGAGGCCGCCCGCTGGGGCGCATCGTGCTACAACGCCCAGCCCTGGCGCTACCTGGTGGCGACCCGAGCGGATGCGGTTGCCTACGAACGCTTGGCTAGCTGTTTGGTGGAATCCAACGCAAGTTGGGCTACCCGTGCACCCGTGCTCGTGGTGGCCTTGGCCCAGACCCATTTTGCCCACAACGGCAAACCCAATGCTTGGGCCAAATACGATACAGGCGGCGCCACTGGGAACCTGAGCCTACAGGCGCAAGCGATGGGTCTGGCAGTGCGCCAGATGGGAGGCTTCGACCCAAGCCGCGTGCGCGAGCTTTGTCAGGTGCCCGATGGATTCGAACCGCTGGTCATGCTGGCGATCGGTTTCCCCGGCGCGCCGGAGCAACTGCCCGATGAGCAGGCCGCGCACGAACGGGCGCCTCGAGAACGCATGGCTTTGGAATCCATGGTCTTTGGGTCCCAGTGGCAGAGTCCCAGCCCATTGGCTTGACACGCGCGGAGGCGGGCGCGTTCCTTTCGGAACCGCCCACCTCCCACGGCAAGTCGGGCTCAGGCGGTGGGCGTGGGGTTCGAGCGGGGTGACTTCGGCGGCATGCCCAAAGTACGCGAGAAAGCGGGTAGCCCAGACTCAAGTGCAAGGGCTACATCTTTCGTTCCCTATGGAACGAATCAACCTGTCGATCTGGCCTGCGAATCGACCAAAATACAAGGCCACCGATTGCGCCGCTGAAAGAGGCAAGTGCTGTAAGTGGATTCACAGCCGAGAATTTGCCAACCATCAAGAGCGGGAAGATGGCCACTGTTATTGCGGCAATGAGCGCAAACGTCACGATGTATGCGAGTGGGTTCGTGACTCTAAGCTTTAGCGAAATCCGATATGCAGGCCAGCCTAGAAGCAAGGAGCCCGGTCCTCCAAAAGCACCAGCAAAGTACCCAAGACCGAGCACACCCCTCAAGAATTCGTTCGACTGCCGATGATCGCCAATGGTGGTCAGCATTGAGAACGCGCCCAAGGCCGCCCCAGCAATCGCTCCGCCCAAAATGGGAGCCAAAATAAGGGCAAGCAGCGTTTGCAATCCGGAATTCATMGTCCAGGYTTGTCGCCWAGCGAACCGGGGGTCGAGGTTTGAATCCAAAATGCGCATGGTGTAAGCAGAAAACCTATCACACTCCCGGTTGCSAACCGGTCTTGCAATTCAAAGGAGCGCGCATACCTGGGGTACAGATGGGACGATCGGTGGCGTAGGGAGGACGCGGGGGCGAAGACACCGTGGTAGGTGAGTTGGTACTCGCGGGGGTGCGGTCGTTTGCGCGTATGTGGGGGGCTGCCACGCAAGGGCACGCAGCTCATTTGTATTGGGGAGTTCTAATCGCGCGCGATGCCGATCACGCCGTACCCGACGCGAGAGCCGGCATGCCAGTGGGTTGGCTCCGCAGGTCGTCTTCGCCGGCATGGATGATGACGGCGCGCCCTACGATTGAGTGGCTGCCACGCAGAGTCAGCTCGCGGTCTTCACGGGTGTAGTCAGCGACTCCGTTGGCGTCGGCGACCAGGTTGCCGAGATCGCTTGCATGCCTGCGACTTGAGGTCGGGCCACTGTGGTCGTGGCGATCCGGGTTGTAGTGCCCGCCAGCCGACTCGCCGTCGGTGGAGGAGAGATCGCCGAACTGATGGATATGGAATCCATGCGCCCCAGGTGCGAGGCCGGTGATATGGGCTTCCACCAAGATGGTGTCGCCGGAGTCGGCGAAGGTGACGGTACCAGACACACCTTCATTGCCGGAAGTGCATTCGATGACACAGATGGCTTGGTCGAAATCGGACTGTAACCGTATTGCCCGAAGCCGTCGGCAGGGATAGGGATGACACAGGATCCGAGTATGAGAGCTAAAAGGAGGGCAGCTAGGAGATGTGTCTTCATTGTTCCGATGGGTTGGGATTCGCTTCGAGGTGTTTGGGCGCCCGCCTCTGCAAAGGCGATATGGGCTTGTCTGATAGATTCGGGGTCGCCCTTAAGCAATCGAGCAGGCCACAGCTCGCTATCAAGTTCCGCACCTTGAGCCTCCAAGGTTGTGGCCAGGCCACCGTCGAGTATGAGAGGGCTTTGTCCTTTTAGAATCGTGGCAAGCACGTGCTCAGCCTCCTTGTTTGGCGGGATGCTTCAAATCAACCTCGCCAATACGGGGCGGCAATCATGGTGCAATTCTCCCCAATGGATTCGCTGAATGGGGGGCGATCGCACTGCAGTGCTTGGGGACCAGCAGCTCTTCTTCGTGGCGGATAGCGAGCTTGGCGATGAAGACCGTCAAAGCACGAGCGGGCATGTCAACCATCCAACCGGGCGATGTCGGCGGATGCACGGAACCTTCCATTCGGTTCGTAAGCGCGCTGCGCTCGACCCTAAAGGCGGGCACCCATGTCATGGGTGAAT
>JAESRM010000062.1 GCA_016764635.1 Planctomycetota bacterium | reverse complement strand
CGCAGGTGGCGGCCGGTCTTGCCGCCCTTGTTTTGGTGGATGCGTTGGGCTGTGGCCAGTAGTTTTTCGATGCCAGCGGTCATCTGATCAGAGGCGCGTTTAAGGCCACGGTCCATAGAGGGTTCAATAGCCGCCAACGGAGCCCTTTGGGCGTTTAGGGCCTTTTTGGTCTCGTCCAGGATGCGCCGGATATCGGTGAAAACCTCCGGAACCTGGGCCGCTTCTTCCTGTGATTTGAGCTCTCCGCCAGCAGCCAGAACCTGGACCAGGTTGACCCCACCTTTTTGCAAGGACACGGTGCATTCACGGTCGACCAAGGTCGCGGAAACGCGGGGGATAAAGGCTGTTAGAGGGGTGTCTGTAGCCCTGCGGGTTTCGACCAACTGGGCGTGGTAGGCCAGCTCGCCATACCCGCCCACATAACCCACGCAGGGCAGCGTCAGGTCTTGAATGAGCGGTCGGAATAGGGCTCCAGCAGACCATTTAGCGGGGTTCTCACGGATCCTTTGGGCGAGGTCTTTGGCTGTGATCGCAGCGTCTTCACCATCGATCTGGTAGCCCTCGGAATGCCAACGCAGCGCCTTGCGACCCTCTTGGGTGACTTGGAAGATGAGGGCTGCACTGGCAGGGTCGATGGCGGCCCCAAGAGATAGTTCTGTGCATGCCAAAAGGGTTTGCGCGCCCCCTTTTTCGACCACCTGGGCCAAAGCGTCTCCGAGCGGTTTGCGTATCCAATCGGGTTCGATTGGGACCAAACCCATGGGACCTAAAAGTTGCAAGAACACGCGCGTCATGGCGTTTGGCAGGCTTTCCCCGTGGCGTGGGACAAACAGGTCCACCCCCTCGTCGCCGAACTCGTACATGCCGAAGTTCTGCTGAAGGAAGGCTCGGATAGAGGCCAATCCTTGGGCTTCTTCATCTAGATGAATGGTCGAGAGCGGCATGCGGCCGGAAGAAAGCCCGCTCAGTGAAACCTTTTGAAGATCCAAATTGCGGTTCTGAATGTAGCTGTGATGGACCTCAGCGATGTCGTGATCGTCCGCGTGATTCCAGAAGAGCGGGACCACGGGAACACCCCATAGCTCGGTCAGTTCAGCGGCCAGTTTGCAGGCTTGCATGGCCTTAAAGAGCGAATAGAGCGGGCTGCAAAGGAAACCGGGCTGCTGGCCGGTGACTATGGCCAAGGTTCCGGGTTGGGCGAGGTTATCCAACGATATTTTGGCGGCATTGGGCAATTCAATGCCATCCAGACCTCTTTGGATCGACTGCGTCAGGTTGAATCGGTGGTTCTGGGACCAACGATCGTCTCCTTGGCTTAGCTCTTCCAGCCCGCGAATAATGGGTAGGCCGTGCACTTCGCCTTGGCTCAACGCATGTTGGCTCAGCTCCGACAGCGTGGATGAATCCGCGCTTAGTTCTTCGACTTGAATCTTCAAGCGGGGTCCTTAGCTCACGGGGTTGAGATCCAAAGCCTGGAACTCGGTAATCATTGCCTTGGCGGCATCTCTGACGGCATCCTTCCAATGTTGGCCGGGTTTTGCCTTGGGGTAAAGGATGCCGCGGGAGGAGTTCACCAAGCCGCCGGCGAAGTTTGCGCCGAATGCGGGGGTGAGTTCYTGGGCKCCGCCACCTTGGGCGCCGTAGCCAGGGATCAGGAAAGGCACTTTGGGCATGCGCTTGCGCAGGGCGGCCAGGTCGGCGGGGTGCGTGGCACCCACAACGGCGCCAACGGACGAATAACCGCACTCTCCGATCAAATCATCGCCCCAACGTACGACCGCATCGGCCACCAACTCGCTAAGGGTCGGTTCGCCTTTGAGTTGGAACTCATGGCTGCCCGGGTTGGAGGTGCGAACCAGCACGTAGAGGCCTTTCCCGCTCTCTTTGCAGGCTTTGATGAAGGGGTCGATCGAATCGCTGCCCAGGTAGGGATTGATCGTGATGCAGTCGCACAGGGTCTCGGGATCCGTGCCGCGCATGCCGGTCAAGAAGGCGGTGGCATAGGCCGCTGCCGTCGATCCGATGTCGCCGCGCTTCACGTCGCCGATGACCAACAGGCCGGCTTGGTGGGAGAGCTTGATGACCTCCTCCCAAGCTTCCACGCCAGCCACGCCTAGGGCTTCAAAGAAGGCTGATTGGGGCTTCACAGCGGGTACTAGATCGGAAACGGCTTCGATCACTCCACCGAAGAAGTTCACCACGTCGGCGGCCACTTCTGCTCGGGTGGCGTCATCACTGTGAACGGCCTTGAATTCGGAAGGCAGCATGGCCAGGTGCGGGTCCAAACCCACCAAACATGGGTTGCGAAGCTCGAGTACCCGACGGAAGAGTTGATCAGCGAAGTTCATAGGGTGGATTCTATCCCCTAGCTTGGCTGAGATGAACCCTCCACGTAAGCTCTCGTTGGTTAGTTATGCCTGTTTCAATCACTTCATTCTCATTGCTAAACAGCCGCTTCAATCACAATCGACGGCACCCCTTAGGGGTTTTGGTCGCGGTTTGCATTTTAGCTCTCTCCTTTTGGATCGCGATTCCCAGTGAAAGTAGTCAAGACCTTCCGAGAACAATTGAGTTGGCTTTGCGGAATGCGGAAGAATGGCGCGTGTACTTTGATTGTCCGGACGACGCCTATCTTCATTCGGGGAGCCGAGATAGTGGTGTTGAGGCCTATATGAAGGCTGCGAGAGTGCGGGTGGTTTCCGGAGATGATCAAAAGGAACTTCTGGCTAGCGTTGTCGAGGCAATCGATGATTGGCCTGCAGGTGACAAATCCATTGTTGCTGCCATGGGATGGGAATATGTGGTGCAGGCAGCGACGAAGCGGGGGAAGGTGACCCTCATGTTCAAGGCAACAGGCGAGGCGGTGTTTTACCGACGTTCGACCGGCTCTCCTTACTCGGGTCGCCTCAACTTAATGGATACCTGGCGAGTTCCATTCGATCGTTTGTTCGGCCTCGAGGACTCAGAGGTTAGGTGAGGCTCGTGGAGGGTCTACGCGGCGGGGCGTAGGCGTTCGTCGAGGGCTGCGACTTGCTGTTCGGTCGGGATCAGGACACCGGCGGAGACAGTGATGCGCAGGGCCTCGTCCACAGAGATGTCGAGCGGTACCAGGCGGCTCTCTTCGATGAAGACCGTGAAGCCGGTCATAGGCATGGGGGACGTGGGGATGAAAACCGACGCAAAGCGTCCGTTTAGGCCTTCATGCATGGTTTTGAGGCCCGGGCCGGTCACGAAGCCGATGGCCCATAGGTTGTCTGCGGGATAGGGGGCGGCGACCACCGTATCGAACTCGAAGTCATTGTCGCTGAGGAAGAACTCGACGAGCTGTTTGGTGTACGGATAGACCGTTCGAACCAATGGAATGCGGTGCAGTAAGCGGTCGAAGGTCGCGATCAGGCCTCGGCCCAGGAAACCGGAGGCGAGGTAGCCCAGGAAAAGCACCAGTGTGGCGGAGAGCACGATGCCCACGGCCGGGTGTACTTCGGCCACGACGGCGTCGCGTAGTTTCTCACGGTCGATGGCTAGGGCTTCGAGTTCGCGGGAGAAGGTTTCTTGCTCCAAACGCCAAGCCGTGAGGGCCGCTTGGAAGGATGCGCTACCTAAGCCTCCAAACTCCTCGAGGCGATCTGCGAGTTCAGGGGGTAGACCTTCCTCGGCTAGGAATTCGCGGGCATAAGGATCTATATCCATGGAGCCCAGTACTGTCCAGCCGATGCCGTTGCCCTCGAGTAAACCGTAGATGGCCCCATTTATCGGGCCGGTCACATTGCGTCCTACGAAGTGCCAGATCGAGGTGAATATAAACACCGTCAAAACGGTGGGTAAYAACACCGCAATGCCCCGCAAAAAGAAGCCCCGTTTCTTRCCTTTGACCTTGGTCTTTTTGGTGGGTTTTGAGGGTGTCGACATAGTGGCTCTTAAGCTTTTCCATGGATCGACAAATTTGGGGGATTCCTTGAGGAATCTATCGGTTTTAGAATCCACCAAAGTGCCCATTATTAGGCACTCACGTTACCTAATCCTTGTTTTCGCTTTGGCAGGCGGAAAAGAATTCCGACGCGATGGAGTCGGCCAAAGGGCGTCCTTTTTCACTGAGGCAGAAGCGTCCGTCGCGCATGGTGAGCAGGTCCTGTTCCAGCAAGGTTTGAGCGACGGGTAGTGCAGGGTCTACGATTTCCTCGAAGCCGGATCGTTCGCGCGCCTCTTCCGGTGTGAGACCCTTGCGGAGCCGCAGTCCCAACCACCAGGTTTCAGCCAGCCGGGCTCTGGGTTCGAGCTCCTCGCACCACTCCAATGCATGTCCCCGGTCCCTTAGGAATCGCTGGTAGCGTGCCACGCTTCGGGGAGAGGCCCCGCGCTTGTGAAAGACCTTGCTGGCTGCGCTAGGCCCGACGCCCACATAGGTGCCGTTATGCCAGTAGTTGATGTTGTGCTGGCACTCATACCCGGGGCGCGAGTAATTGCTGACCTCGTAGGCCGGCATTCCCGCCTGGAGCGTGAGCTCYTCGGTGATCTCAGCCAATTCCAGTTCGAGTTCCTCCGGGGAGGCCACCAACTTGCCCTGTTCCAGCCAACGCAAGAAGGGCGTGGACTCCTCAAAAGTGAGGTTGTACGCCGCTAGGTGGTCCGGCGCCCGATCCAGGACCTGGGTCAGGTCTTCGCGCCATTGATCGGCGGTTTGGCCAGGATTGGCGAAAATGACATCTAAGTTGATAGAGGTGCAGCCCGCCCGACGGGCGGCTTCGTAAGCAGCCCAAGCATCCGCTACGCTATGGATGCGGCCAAACTGCTGCAAAGTGTCTGCGCGCAGGCTTTGCATGCCGATCGAGAGGCGGTTGACTCCCAAATCGAGCAAGGCGCGAGCCTTGTCCTCATCCAAGCTCTCCGGATTGCACTCGACCGAAATTTCATGGGCGGAGTCCCTGAAGCCCGTTCGACGATCGAGAGCTTCCATCAAGCGCTGCCAGTCCGGGATGGAAAGTAGGGAGGGTGTACCGCCCCCAAAAAACACGGTCCCGGGAGACTCTGGAGCCCTTTGTTCCACCTCAACCAGCAGGCTATCCATGAAACTGGGGATATCCTGACCTTCCGCGGGCAACGAGTAGAAGTCACAGTAGTGGCACTTCGTGACGCAGAACGGCAAGTGCACGTACAGAGCCGTGCCTTTAGGGGCTTCAGGTAGGGGACTGGGAAGCTCGGTCGGAGATGTGGGGTTCGGGGCGGTGGCCATGCCGGGAGTTTAGCCTAGCCGGTGCTATTGCGTTACCATATGGGCGGGCCCCACTGTTTTTTTGTTGTTGAGGATTCTTATGCTCCGTGGTTCTGTTGTTTTAGCTTTCTTGCTCCTTGGTACCTTTGCTTGGGCGGGTTTCCGGGAAACCGAGGTCCCGGAGGATCGCGTCGTCCTTCAAAAGGGCAAACCCAAAGTCGGCCGGATTGTGCGCGTAAATGAGGACACCTTGGTGCTTCGTTCACGCAGCCGTCACGTCGAGCTGGAGCGCCACAAGGTGACCGAGTACACCTGCATCAACGAGGAGCTCTCTTCGGTCATGCCGGACCTGGGTATGGCCAGCCAAGCCCTGGAAACCGCAGGATTGCCCCAGTTGGCCAAATCATGCGCCGAACGGGGCCTAATCGGAGAGTCCGAACTGGTTTGGTGGAGCGTGTTGAGGCTCGACCCTAGTAACGAAGAGGCCCACACAGCGCTGGGCCACAAGAAGGTCAAGAAGGGCTGGAAGTTCAAAATGGCCGAGCGGTCGCTCAACATGGGCAAGCTGGTCGCTTTGATGCCGAAGTGGAGCAAGGGCTTTGAGCTATCGACCACGCRCTTCGACGTGAGGTCCAACATGCCCTGGTTTGAAACCGTGAAAGCCGCGCTGATGGCCGAGCAAATCTACGTGCTGATCTACCACTCACTGGGGCACGAGTTTGAGATGTACTGGCCCTCAGAGCGCATGGAGCTTCATTTCCATGGGGATGGGAGCTTTCCTGGCGGGGCCCGTTACAAGGGGCAGGTGGATCTTGGGGCCCATAGGGCCACCATCGATGCTGAGGAGGGGTTCCAGCCCTGGTTCTTGGCGCGGCACCTGACCGAGCTGGTCCTGACCGAGGCCATTCGCGAGGAGGCTGAGCCGACGGCTTATTTCCCCATGTGGCTGAAGATCGGCATGGAGGAGTACACCTTGGCCGTCTTAGGCTTTGACCAAAATGCCGGGATGGTCATTCGCTTCAATCCAGACAACAGGCACGTCCTCAATCACCAAATACACAAGAGCTCCAAAAAGCCGTTTGGGCTCATGCGCGTACTAAATTTCGGTGAAGGGGACTTCAAGTCTGAGGACAATCTGCTCCAGCGTGCCCAGTGTTACACCCTGTTCGATTACTGCTTGAACGGGGAGGATGGCGAACTCCACGACCCGCTAAAGTCGTATTTTGAGAGCGTGAAGGGCGGTCGTGCTTCCCCTACCGACTTTAAGGAAGCCTTCAAAATTCGACGTAGCAAGGCGGCTAAGAACTTCGAAAAAGCCTGGGTGGCTTCGCTGAGATAGGGTTTAGCCCCGATCCATAACAGCGAACAGCTTGMGNTAKKGCYYYYWGYTMKWTCNGGCGMWMSYGKYYGMRGRWRAMGCCCACGACCTTGCCGATTTCCTTGAGGGTCATGGGCGATCCTGTAGGTGAATCCAGGCCGTAGCGCAGCTTGAGCACGGTGGATTCGCGCTCGTCGATGGTTTCGAGCAGGATTTCCAGATGCTCCAAGAGGTCGCTCTTGGTCAGCTGTTCCTCAGGGCTGGTGGCTCGCTCGTCTTCGACGGTGTCTTGGTTGGCGGTGAGGACTTCAAGGGAAATTTCGCTTCCCACGCCGTTGCTCTCAATGGTTCGCTTGAGCAGGGGCCATGTTTCCTTGGGGATTTCTAGCTCCTGGGCGACCTCTTCCACGCTAGGGACACGGCCGAGGTGGTAAGTCAGCTCCTGAGATACTGTGCGCCACTTGGACATCATTTCGTGCATGTATCCTGGAACTCGCACAGATTTGACGGTGTTTGTTAGAGCTCGGCGGATGGATTGTTTGATCCACCAGGTTCCATAAGTGGAGAAACGGCAGCCAGCGTCGGGGTCGAACTTCTCCGCGGCCTTCATGAGGCCAATGTTTCCCTCAGCGATCAGGTCTTGCAGGCCAAGTCCGCGATCAGAGTAGATTTTTGCTATCGAGACCACGAGGCGGAGGTTGGCGCGAATCAGGTGCTCTCGCGCTTCCATATCCCCGCTCTGGACCCTGCGGCCCAGCTCTTTTTCCTCTTCGCGGGTGAGCAAGGAAACCTCGTTGATCTCGTGCAGGTAGGTTTCTAGGCAGCGTTCGGCGGACATTTTATTGGCTCCGTGGTCTTAGGGGCGGCTTTTGGGGGTGGCCGCGCAGGGAGGGG
>JAESRM010000160.1 GCA_016764635.1 Planctomycetota bacterium | reverse complement strand
CTGCTCTTCGACGTCCGCCGTTTACCCCTTGAGCCAATGAAGCACTTGCCCCACGCGCGCACGGTTCGGAGAAACTACACGGATGTACGGAACCACGGAACCCGCACATGCCTAAGCGGCTTGGGTGGGTTTCTTGGCGCGACTGGCCACGCGCAGGCCTTCCGCGTGCATGTCTAGCAGGTTCGATTCCTGAATCCTGGCTTCCTGAGCGCCTTCGACTGCGTCCTTTAATATGGCGTGACCGATTCGGTGGGATCCGAACAACTCGTGGGTCCCCACGAAGGACACCAGACCAATCCAACCCACCAGGAAGCGGCCCAACATGACGGCGCTGTCCAAGTTCCACGACCAATGGCTCGGACTGGACACAAACCAAGCCGCCTGGGATAGCAAGGCCGCTGAAATAACCATGCAAGCAAAGCGCCCCCAGCCGGTGCGCAAGCCAGCACCCAGGGCTGCCACGCCATAAAAAACAGCTGCCGCAAATCCGCCAATCCCGGCCAAGCTGGAACTATCGCGCAGATCCCCGGCCAGTCCCATGCCATGCAAAACGGCCAGCGAGACCGCAAAGGCTCCGAGGCCCCACGAAAAGAAGTGAACGTTGCGTGACCTGGCCAAAAGCCCCTTCAATTCATGAAGGGGACGGTAGATAAGGCCAGCTTCGGCAGCGATGGCGTCGCCAGCACTGTCTTTGGTGTAGCTTGAGAACGGGGAGAACATAGGGGGTTATTCCGGGTACGGACCCTGCCTTCATCGTCCCCTCCGCCTGCCCGGCTCAAGCGCCAGGACGAATCCGATGGAATCCCTATATGCGGCACGGCTGAGGGGCGCTTTGGAGCTGGTAGGGTGGGTAACCCATGCTGGAGATCATTGGGACCGGCGTCCCAGGCCCAGGTTCTCTTTCTAGCGTCTGCCCCGGCACCCATGGATTTATCCCAGTTTCCTGTGAAACGAGCGGAGCGCCCCTCTACCCTGCCCCGCCCGACTCCCCCTAGGAAGCCCAGATCCCGCCTTGTTCGACCTCCATCACAACCCCCAATTCCGCCTCAAGACCGACATTTTGTCCGGTCTCACCGTGGCCCTGGCCCTGGTCCCCGAGGCTGTCGCCTTCGCTTTCGTAGCGGGCGTCGACCCTTTGGTCGGACTGTACGCCGCGTTCTTCATGGGCATCATCACCGCCGTCTTCGGCGGCCGCCCGGGAATGATCTCGGGAGCCACGGGCGCCATCGCGGTCGTGCTCGTCGCCCTGGTCAGCGACCATGGCATCGAGTACATGTTTGCCGCCGTGGCCTTGATGGGCGTCCTGCAAATCCTGGCGGGTGTATTCCACATGGGCAAGTTCATTCGAATGGTGCCCCACCCGGTCATGTTGGGATTCGTGAACGGCCTGGCGATCGTGATCTTCATGGCCCAGCTCGGCCAGTTCAAAGAGGTGGACGCTGCGGGCAACCTGCATTGGATGGCGGGCTACAAGCTCTACCTGATGCTCGGCCTGGTGGCCCTCACCATGGCGATCATGCACTTCCTGCCCAAGATCACTACGGCCGTGCCCTCCGCCCTGGCCGCCATCGTGACCATCACCCTGCTCTGCCTGGGCCTCGGCCTCGAGTCCCCCACCATCGTCGACTACCTGCGCGACATGACCGGCGACGTCAATGCCTCCCTGGCCGGCGGCTGGCCCAAGTTCTCCATCCCGAGCGTACCGCTTTCCTTCGAGACCCTGCGCATCATCTTCCCCTACGCGGTCATCCTGGCCTCCGTGGGTTTGATCGAGTCCCTATTGACCCTGACCCTGGTCGATGAACTGACCGAAACMCGCGGTCGCGGCAACAAGGAATGCATCGCKCAAGGCGCCGCAAACATCACCTGTGGTTTCTTCGGAGGCATGGGAGGCTGCGCCATGATCGGCCAGTCCATGATCAACATCGACTCCGGTGGTCGCGGTCGCACCTCCGGCATCGTAGCCGCCGTGGTCCTGCTAGCCTCCGTCCTGATCGCTTCCCCCTTGATCGAAATGATCCCCGTCGCCGCCCTCGTCGGCGTCATGTTCATGGTCGTACTGGGCACCTTCGAGTGGTCCAGCTTCCGCATCATCCGCAAGATCCCGATGTCCGACGCTCTGGTCATCATCCTGGTCTCCGGAGTCACAGTCGCCACCGACCTAGCCGTCGCAGTCTTCGTCGGCGTCATCGTCTCCGCCCTGGTCTTCGCCTGGAAGCACGCCCAAGCCGTGCACTCCCTAAACCACACCGACAAGCACGGATCCAAGATCTACTCCCTACGCGGCCCGCTCTTCTTCGGCTCGGTCAACAACTTCCTGGAACTCTTCGACCCCAAGAACGACCCGCAAGACGTCATCATCGACTTCAAGCACGCCCGCGTCGCCGACCACTCCGCCATCGAAGCCATCGACACCCTCTCCGAACGCTACAGCAAATTCGGCAAGACCCTGCACCTGCGCCACCTAAGCTCAGACTGCATCACCCTCCTCCAAAAAGCCGGCAAGATGGTCGAAGTCAACATGACCGAAGATCCCCACTACTTCGTAGCCGACGACAAACTCGGTTAGGGCCTGATGAGGGTCGCATTCGCCGCCGGTCAAAGGTGCTGCCCCATGCAGTATCTTTGGCCGGCGGATTTACAGATACCGCGTCTCCAGATACCGCGTCAGTCACTTTTCTCCACGCTCCTCAGCTCGCTATTCCTTCCCGCCCATCCCCCGAAACTGCCCCTTTGGAACTCCTATCCACCGTGTTCACCGGAGAGAGGGTGGGGGATTTACAGAAAAGATGTTGCTTAGCCAAATCTAACAACGGGACGGACTACCTCATGCTGGACGGTCCATTCATTACTCCTGCGACACAGAAACGTTGAAATCGGCTTCCTGAGCACTCGATGTAGGTCCAAGGAGAAAAGAATTCCAATGAATATTATCAAATCCCTCGTCGAAGCTGTCCTGGTGCTCACCCTTATGTGTAGCTGCATCACTACATCCGTCACCCCACTCTATAAATCAAATTTTGCGCCGAGGCTGGTGGAAGAGGTTCAAGTTTACTTGTCCGAGCGGGACGTTGACGCACCGTTCAAGAAGGTCGCGCTCATCCACGCTAGTGGTGATTCCGGCTGGACCAACCAGCGCATGATGATTGAACGGGCCAAGAAGGACGCTGCAAAGCTTGGCTGCAACGGACTGCTGCTTGAGACCGTAGATGAAGCCTCCCAAGGAGCCCAGGTTGCCGCAGCCATTTTCGGCGGAACGACGCAAAGACATGGAAAAATGGTGGCGATTCTGGTCGAAGAAGCAATACCGGGTCAGCCGCCTGAGCAGATGAGAGAGACACCCCAAGCGTCACCAGCTACGGGGCCGATCTCAAAGCCCCGGGAGAATTCGATGGTTCCGGCAGGTTCCGGCCCTTCCTTCCAGGAATGGCTTGCGGACAAGGAAAAGAGCGACCAACGATAAACGTCGACCCCGGCAATAAATCAGGGCGGCAGGCATTTCGCCTGCCGCCCTGATTGTTTGGCTGCTCACTCTCGTGAATCCGGCGCTTGCCATAGACTAGGGTCATGAATCTGAGCGTCCTTTTCATTCTATTGCTGTTTGCTCCGAACTGGGCCAAGGCACAAGCCCCCAGTGAACCCACGCCCTGCACCGAATGCGAAGGGGCGGGATTGGTGGAAGAAACCTGTCGGGGTTGCAAGGGGCGTCGGAAAGGGCCCTGCTCCGAATGTGTGGAGGATTATCTGCAAGCGAGCCTGACCGAGGCGGGCCGGATTCGAGAAGCACGCAAGGCTACACGCGGGGCATTGCCCGCCAGGTTTGTGTTTGAGGAAGAGGAGCGCATGCACATCAGCGGGCGAGCGCTGGAGAAGCCAGGCTACTTACCGTGCTTGGCCAATTGCGGTCGGAGTCGGGCCTCGGACTCCAAATGCAGGGGCTGCAAGGGATCGAATTACACCAAGTGCAAGGCCTGCCGCGGTAGTGGAACCGGGCCCTGCGACCTGTGCCTTGGCAAGGGCAAGCGGCCGCGCAAGTGCTCCGCATGCCAAGGCTCCGGTGAAATGGCCGCGCTCAAAACCTCCCCCTTGGGACCCAAGGGGGACTGCCCGTGGTGCTCCGGGGTGCGGGTTTCCGACTGCCTCGCCTGCAAGGGTACGCAACTGCAAACCCTGCCCTGCTTGACCTGTCAAGGCCGCAAAAAATCGGTTTGCCGGACCTGCAACACTTTCAAGAAGCGTCCTTGCAAGAGATGTCATGGCAGCGGTTCTGTACGCACAGGCTCCCTCGCCAAGATCATCAAGACCGATACCGTGCCCTGCAAGGATTGCGATGGCGAGGGGCTCAGGGAGAAGCTCTGCGACCGGGGCTGGAAGAGCTGCACAACCTGCAAGGGCGAAGGCCAGGCTGCGCAAACCTGCCGGCACTGCTTCGGTGAGAAGCAAAATATCTGCTCCGGCTGCGAAGGCGAAAGCACGCGCTCCTGGGAAGTGCGAGCGGCACGCTGGCAAGCCCAAGGGCACCCCAGCAATTCCAGGGCGCTGCTCAAATATGGACTTGTGCGCAGGGGCACCATCCATGCGCAAATGGAACAGCGTTTGATCCTCCGCAGCACCCACCTCAAGGAAATTCGACTCTCCGGCTTCGGCGATAAGATCGCCAAAGCCCGCAATAGGGACGACATCCACCAGGTCAATCGCGAGCGCAAGGAACTAGCCAAACGTTACTCCAAGGACATCAAACGCCTTGAAGGGAAGATTTCAGCTCTGGGTTTCCTCACACGAGACAAGAGCGCGAATGCCGGCGAATGAGAATGAGCCCGGTGTGAGACAGGGTGTGCTTCAATCGAGCGAAGCCTGTACTCTTCACCGGTGAAGCAAACCCCCGCTCCCCCCCCACCGCTTTGACCTACCCCGGATTCTCTCCGTGGGCGGATCCACACCCGATGGTGTACGCGATTGCATTCCGGGGATTGCGGATGACGACCACGAAACGATTACTAATACGGAACCAGGTTCCGTACTAGCTCGCTTTCTTGGACTTTCGGATGCTCTTCAGCTCGTCCTTTTCTGCTTTCTGTGCAAGGTATAGATCCAAGCGGAGTTGCAGGTTCATCCAGTAGCCTGCTGATGTTCCAAGGAACTTGGCGAGCCGCAAGGCGGTGCTTGGTGTGATCCCTCTGCGCTTGTTTACGAGTTCATTGATGCGCTGGTAGGGCACATGGATTCCGTCAGCCAGGTMCCTTTGGCTTAAACCCAAAGGGGTGAGGAATTCCTCTAGTAGCATTTCACCCGGGTGGGTAGGTTGACGGTGGGTAGGGATTCGAACCATGGGATTMTCAGGTTAGTGGTAGTCGACGATTTCGACYTGGTCGGGACCGCTATCGGTCCATATGAAACAGATYCGGAACTGGTTATTGATTCGAATGCTGTGTTGGCCYTTTCGGTCGCCAAAGAGTGCTTCGAGCCGATTCCCAGGGGGAACCTTGAGGTCCTCCAGCGATTCAGCGGAGTCCAGTTGATCTAGCTTTCTAAAGGCCACATTCCACACTGCTTGGGGGCATGACTTGCGGGCCACTTTGGAGTTCTTTCCATTGAAGATGTCTTCAGTGCCTACCGTTTTGAAAGCCCGGATCATAATAACATGATAGCACGGTCTTCATGTTACGCAACCCGCGTCTTCGAACGGGACCATTTAGGGCTTATTGCCCACCTGGGGCCACCTCTGAAGATAGCGAAGCCCTATCCAATCCCGAGTCGCCCTCGGTCCCGATTCCGAAAGGCCTATTCCAAAGCTCACCGATCACGCTGCCGCAACTCCGGGCCCGCAAACCATCCCGCCTCTAACCTCAAACGAGCAAGGCTATTCCCTTGCGCGTAGGCCACCCACATACCCGCAAACCCCCGCGCCCTGCGCGAGCGACTCTGTGGGTACACCTCCCGTCGCCGTCTTCGTCGGCGTCATCGTCTCCGCCCTGGTCTTCGCCTGGAAGCACGCCCAAGCCGTGCACTCCCTGAACCACACCGACGAGCACGGATCTAAGATCTACTCCCTACGCGGCCCGCTCTTCTTCGGMTCGGTCAACAACTTCCTGGAACTCTTCGACCCCAAGAACGACCCGCAAGACGTCATCATCGACTTCAAGCACGCCCGCGTCGCCGACCACTCCGCCATCGAAGCCATCGACACCCTGTCCGAACGCTACATCAAACTCGGCAAGACCCTGCACCTGCGCCACCTAAGCTCAGACTGCATCAGCCTCCTCCAAAAAACCGGCAAAATGGTCGAAGTCACCATGACCGAAGACCCGCACTACTTCGTAGCCGACGACAAACTCGGTTAGGGCTCCGATGAGAGTCGCATTCGCCGCCGGTCAAAGGTGCTGCCCCATGCAGTATCTTTGGCCGGCGGATTTACAGATACCGCGTCTCCAGATACCGCGTCAGTCACTTTTCTCCACGCTCCTCAGCTCGCTATTCCTTCCCGCCCATCCCCCGAAACTGCCCCTTTGGAACTCCTATCCACCGTGTTCACCGGAGAGAGGGTGGGGGATTTACAGAAAAGATGTTGCTTAGCCAAATCTAACAACGGGACGGACTACCTCATGCTGGACGGTCCATTCATTACTCCTGCGACACAGAAACGTTGAAATCGGCTTCCTGAGCACTCGATGTAGGTCCAAGGAGAAAAGAATTCCAATGAATATTATCAAATCCCTCGTCGAAGCTGTCCTGGTGCTCACCCTTATGTGTAGCTGCATCACTACATCCGTCACCCCACTCTATAAATCAAATTTTGCGCCGAGGCTGGTGGAAGAGGTTCAAGTTTACTTGTCCGAGCGGGACGTTGACGCACCGTTCAAGAAGGTCGCGCTCATCCACGCTAGTGGTGATTCCGGCTGGACCAACCAGCGCATGATGATTGAACGGGCCAAGAAGGACGCTGCAAAGCTTGGCTGCAACGGACTGCTGCTTGAGACCGTAGATGAAGCCTCCCAAGGAGCCCAGGTTGCCGCAGCCATTTTCGGCGGAACGACGCAAAGACATGGAAAAATGGTGGCGATTCTGGTCGAAGAAGCAATACCGGGTCAGCCGCCTGAGCAGATGAGAGAGACACCCCAAGCGTCACCAGCTACGGGGCCGATCTCAAAGCCCCGGGAGAATTCGATGGTTCCGGCAGGTTCCGGCCCTTCCTTCCAGGAATGGCTTGCGGACAAGGAAAAGAGCGACCAACGATAAACGTCGACCCCGGCAATAAATCAGGGCGGCAGGCATTTCGCCTGCCGCCCTGATTGTTTGGCTGCTCACTCTCGTGAATCCGGCGCTTGCCATAGACTAGGGTCATGAATCTGAGCGTCCTTTTCATTCTATTGCTGTTTGCTCCGAACTGGGCCAAGGCACAAGCCCCCAGTGAACCCACGCCCTGCACC
>JAESRM010000159.1 GCA_016764635.1 Planctomycetota bacterium | reverse complement strand
GGTCGAAGCCTTGCTCCGCCGCCCCCTGCTGGAGTTGGTTTTTGAAGCCGCCACCGTGCATCGGCAGCACCACGATCCGACCAAGATCCAATGCTCCCAGCTGGTGTCCATCAAGACGGGTTCTTGCCCCGAGGACTGCGGCTACTGCTCCCAAAGCGCACACAGCAAAACCTCTATCGAACGTGAGAAGCTGCTTTCGGTTCCGCTCGTTCTCGAGGAAGCACGCAAAGCCAAGGAAGGCGGCGCGGATCGCTTTTGCATGGGCGCGGCTTGGCGCGGCGTGAAAGACGGCAAGGAGTTCGATTCCGTGCTCGAAATGGTGCAGGGCGTCAAAGATCTCGGCCTCGAAGCCTGCGTGACCCTTGGCATGCTGAACAAGGACCAAGCGGGTCGACTCAAGACCGCCGGCCTCGACTACTACAACCACAACCTGGACACGGGTCGCAGCCATTACGAAAAGGTAGTCACCACGCGCAGCTACGATGACCGCCTGGAAACCCTACAAACCGTGCGCGACGCGGACATCTCGGTTTGCGCTGGTGGCATTCTAGGCCTCGGTGAATCACTCACCGCCCGTGCCGAATTGCTGTTGGAACTCGCCAGCCTCTCCCCCCAGCCGGAGAGCATCCCCGTCAACCGACTCGTTCCTGTGGCCGGTACTCCCCTGGGCGATGTGCCCGAGATCACATGGCAAGAGTGGGTCGCGTTCATCGCCGCCACGCGCATCCTGGTCCCCAAGACCACCCTGCGCCTTTCCGCGGGTCGTCAAGAGTTGCCCGACGCAGCCCAAGCCCTGTGCTTCATGGCCGGCGCCAATTCGATCTTCGTGGGCGACAAGTTGCTGACCACGCCCAACCCGGCACCCGGCACCGACGCCGCTTTGCTAGCCAGCCTGGGCTTGTCCCCAGTCGGAGAGTAGGACCGTGGCAAACCGCCTGCAGCGGGAGCTTGAGGAAGCCCTCCAACGGCTGAATGAAGGCCATATGCTGCGAAAGCTGGTGCCCGCGCCCGAGTGCGCAGACTTCGTAAGCAATGACATCTTGGGGGCTTCAAAAGCTGATCCCATCGTGGAAGCTGCAGCCCTAGCCGCCCGGAAATACGGTGTAGGCAGTGGGGCGTCGCGTCTACTCGGTGGCGATGCCGAACCGATTCGCGAAGCCGAAGCGGCCGCCGCTGAGTGGCTGCAAACCCCCGCTGCCTTGCTGTTCCCCTCCGGCTTTCAAGCCAACCTGGGACTCATCACAAGCCTGGCTCGCCCTGGTGATGTGATCCTGAGCGACGAGCTCAACCACGCTTCCCTCATCGACGGCGCGCGGCTCTCTGGCGCGCGCATCTCGGTTTACGCACACGTGGACTTGCAWGAYTTGGAGTTSCGCCTGCGCGGAGCCCAAGGATTGCGCAGGCGCATAGTAGTCACCGAGAGCCTCTTCAGCATGGACGGCGACTTGGCCCCGTTGGCCGCCATTGCTTCCCTATGCAAGCAATACGGCGCTTCGCTCATAGTGGACGAAGCCCACGCGGTCGGACTTCTCGGCCCGCAAGGGCGCGGCGCTTGCGCAGCCTTGGCGGACAATTCAGACCTGAACGAGGTCCTCGCCGCACGCGTCATCACGGGCGGCAAAGCCCTGGGCGTAGCGGGAGCCTTCGTCGCGGGCGAGCAAGTCCTTTGCGACACGCTGATCAATCACGCGCGCGCCTTTGTATTCACAACCGCCATCGCGCTGCCCGTGGCCGCTTCCCTCAGCGCGGCGATCCAGTGGGTTTCGGGCCAAGATTCGGCCCGCTCCCGCATCCTGCAAGGTGCCCGGCATTTGGCCCAAGAGTTAGGCCTTCCCGAACCTGCGGGAGCGATCGTGCCGATCCCCATGGGACCGCCCGAGGTGGCCCTCGCTGCCGCAAGCACCCTGCGCGAGCAAGGCATCAGCGTACACGCCGTGCGCCCGCCCACGGTTCCGCTGGGCACCTCGCGCCTACGCGTCGTGGTGCATGCCAATCACTCCGAAAAGGACTTGAATACCCTGGTTCAGACGCTTTTACCCATGGTGCCCAAGGATCCGGTAGCGCCCAAGGTGCCATCAGCCAAGCCCTGGATGGTGATCGGAACAGATACGGACGTGGGCAAAACCGTGGTCAGTGCGCTGCTGCTGCATGCGCTCGCCGCGCGCGGCCCCGCAGCCTACTGGAAGCCCATTCAAAGCGGTCAGCCCTCCGACACAGAGTCAGTACGCGAGCTGACCAGCGAACTGCCCATCCACTTCCACGAACCCGCTTACGAATTCGACCTGCCCGCCAGCCCAGATCAATCCGCCTGGGCCGAAGGTCGCCGCATCAACGAGAATGTGGTGGACGTGCAGCTCTCCGAAAAGTTGCTCGCATCCAAAGCGGCTCTGCTGATCGAAACTGCGGGCGGATTGTGCGTGCCTTGGAACGAAGACTTCCAAAACAGCGATTGGGTGGCTCGTCAAAAACCCAAATTAATATTGGTCGCACGCTCAGGGCTGGGCACGCTCAATCACACGCAACTCACCTTGCATGCCTTGCAAGCCCTCGGCCAAAAACCCCGGGCCTTGATCCTGGTAGGTCCGCCGCACGAAGGCAACTTCGCGGGACTGCAGAGCAAGGTTTCCTGCCCGATTCTCCAGGTCCCCCACCTGGATCCGCTGGACTCCAAAGCCCTAGATCGCCTGGTCCAAACCCTCGACATGACCTGGCTCAACTAGCCAGAACCGAAGCAATGACCCAAAAGAGCCTCATCGAACGGGATCGTGCCTGTACTTGGCACCCCTATACGCAACACGGTCTCGGCCGCGACCCCATGGAAGTAGCGGCGGCCAAAGACGCCATGCTAACCTTGACCGACGGGCGCGAAGTCATCGACGCCATCTCCTCTTGGTGGGCGATCCTCCATGGCCACGGTGATCCGGTTTTAGTTGAAGCGGCCCGTTCCCAGATGGAAACCCTGGACCATGTGCTCTTCGCCGGAGCCACCCACGAACCCGCTGTGCGGCTGGCTGAACTCCTGGTAGAAGCCACGCCCGAAGGACTCGACCGCGTGTTCTATTCGGACAACGGATCCACTGCCGTCGAAGTCGCACTGAAGATAGTGCTGCAAAACTTCGCCCAAAACGGTCAAGCCCACCGCCAGGTTTTCATCGCACTCAAGGGCGCGTACCACGGGGACACTTTCGGCAGCATGTCCGTGGGCGACCCCGACCCGTTCTTCGAATCCTACCGGCCTTTCCTGTTTGATTGCGTGCGTATTGACCCGAATGCCGAGTCCCTGGAGGCTGCATTCGCCAAATTGGGTCATCGCGCCGCCGGCGTCATCGTCGAGCCCCTCATCCAGGGTGCCGCCGGAATGCGCACCAATTCGCCTGAGTTCCTGCGCTCCCTCAGGCAACAGTGCGACGCCAACGGCGTGCCGTTCATCGCCGACGAGGTCATGACCGGCTTCGGTCGCACGGGTTCGCTCTTTGCCTGCGAGGCCGCCCAAGTGCGCCCCGACATCATGTGCCTCGCCAAGGGCCTGACCGGCGGCGTCTTCCCCCTATCCGCAACGGTAGTGAGCGAAGAGCTATTCCAAGGCTTCTTCAGCGACGATCGCAACAAGACGTTCTTCCACGGGCATACCTTCACGGCGCACCCCGTGGGCTGCGCCATCGGCATCGCATCGCTTCAACTCTGCAGGGAGCGCAAGGTGCCCGAACGTTTGCAAACCATCGGAAAGCGCCTGCGCGCCCGTTTGCAACCCTTGGAATCAAACCCCGGAGTGAGTCATCTACGCCAACTCGGTGGCATGGTCGCCTGGGACCTTGTAGGCTCCAAAACCGGTGAATCGGGCTACCTCAGCCAAGTGGGACCCGCGCTCCACCAAGCCAGCCTGGACATGGGCGTGCTACTGCGCCCCCTGGGTAATGTGGTTTACGCGCTCCCGCCCGCCTGCACCACCGACGCCCAAGTCGATCAAATCGCCGACACCATGCTCGCCCTCGCCGACCGCTTCGCATAACCATGAAAGCCTCCCTCCTGATCTTCGCCCTCGCTACTTGCTCGTTCTCCTGCCACATAACGGTCGATTCCTGCACCCAAGGCGACCCCCTGCTGCACGAGAACGGCAAGAGCTACCTCAACGACTACCAACCGCAGCTTGAGAACGGCGACGTGAACGTGGTCGTTGAAGTCCCCGCCGGCACCACCGGCAAGTGGGAAGTCACCAAGCCCGAAGGCGAACTGCGCTGGGAAGTGCGCGACGGAAACCCTCGAGTCGTGCAGTTCCTCGGCTATCCCGCCAATTACGGAATGATCCCGCGCACCTTGTTGCCCAAGGAACTCGGCGGCGATGGCGACCCGCTCGACGTGGTCATCCTGGGCAACGCCGTCCCGCGCGGCTCGGTCATCCCCGCCCGCCTCATCGGCGTCATGATCATGATCGATGCCGGCGAGCAGGACGACAAACTCATCGCCGTGCGCCCCGATTCCCCCTTCGGCAACGTGCACAACATGGCCGACCTAGAAGCTCAATTCGGCGGCACGACCACCATCCTCGAAACCTGGTTCACCAACTACAAAGGCCCCGGCATCATCACCGTTCCCGGCTTCGAAGACCGCGCCAAAGCTCAAGAGATCCTCACCGCCGCCATCGAAGCCTACGTCCCGCCCAAGTAGGGCCCATACCATGCAAGCCATCCGACCCCGCGAAGCCGTCATCCTCGCCGACAACTTCGAAGCCCAAGTCAAGTGGTACCGCGAAACGCTCGGCTTCAAGCAAACCGACCTCTTCGAAGACGACTACCACTACGCCAACCTCGAAACCGAAAGCGGCATCAAGTTAGGCATCGGCTCCGCTAAGGAAATGGGCGTAGAACCCCAGGACCGCTCTAAAACAACGGTTCTGCTGCAATTCGAAGTCGACGACCTACGTAAATACTTCGAACACCTAGCAGCTTCCGGCGCAAAAATCCTCTTCGGCCCCTCCTTCGAAAAGAAGGGTAAATTCTGGTTCGGCGGCTTCGCCGATCCCGAAGGCAACCCCTGGTGGGTTGTCGACAAAGACTGCCCTTAACCAAGGGCTGCCCCTCACTGGTTTGGAGTACCGCCTGAGAACTGATCGCGCGACGGCCTCTGAACAAGCATTGATTGTTCACCTGCGAACGAACTTACGAATCCATCAAGGAAAAGCAGGCCCGCATGGCGGGCCTGCTTTCAAAAGGGCCTTGAAATCCAAAGCAATTCCGCGCTCAGACAATGCTTTAGTCGTCAAAGTGCAGACCAGCCGCAGGCCCCTACATGAAACTCATGATCGCAGCGTTGAATTCCTCTTGAGTATCGGCGTCTTCGATCTTGGAGAGCATCTCCGTGATTTTGTTGGCCCCTATTAGGAACTGTTCCTTATCCCGCTTGAGCTCTTCCGGGTTCATTTCGGCCAACCCTCTGCGAGCATTTTCCATAATGCTCGGCCATTCGCTCATCAAGGAGGCCGGGACCCACTTGCCTTCTACTCGGACGAATTCCGTCTCCTCTGCCATGCCCCCGAGGGCCTCCTTCAAGGATTCGGGAGCCCTAAGAACAACCGTGGTTGTTTCGCCCTCGCCCTCGCTCTCCTTCAACTCAAACTTGACGCCCTTCAAGAAGGTTTCGTAGCTCGCCACGTTTTCTGCCTGCCCGGTCATGGCAAGCAACCCTTTGATCTGGGGAATAAGGTCGGGACCGAGCTTGGTCAAGAATGTACGTCCGTCGAAGGACTCCAGATCACTGAGCTCAGCGATTCCGCTCTGGCTGATCGCCGTGAGCAAGTCCATGATGGGGTCGTAATTCTCTTCCAGCTTTTCCTTTGAAATTCCGGTCATTGCCACCATGGGGTGACCTAGCACAAACTCCTTCTTGTCCTTTAGGGCGGCCAGGATTCCGATGGTCAAGTCAAAGCTTGTATCCCACATTTCCGGGTCCATCTTCCCCGACAACTCCCGAACGAGGCCATTCACCTCGTTCTGCATGCCAGCGGGTAAAGCATCCCAAACTGCCGTTTGCTCGTCACCTTGCAAGCGCTCCACAATGTTTTCCAGCATACCCACTGCGGTATCGGCGGGAGCGGGTGCCCCGCCGCCTCCGCATCCAAAAAGTCCGGCTGTTACAGCCAATAGGGGAGTAGTTAAGAGGATTTGGAGCTTTCCAAGAGAGAAATTCATGATGCTAGAATTCAGTTTAGAATAGGCACTAGACGAAAGTGTTCCGGACCGCCTCCGACAAGAGGCGCGACCAAGAGCTGGACCCATTCAATTTGTATTGGAGCATTATCTACTCCAACGTGCCAAGCCCCATACTTAGATTGTTGACCAGCGGCAAGCGAACTGAGCATCCACACCTAAACTCAGGCCCGGGTCGGAACACTCGATGCTCAACTCACCCAGGGCCAGGGGTGGGTTTTTTGAATCCGAGGCGGGTGGCTAGGCGGTGGAAGTTGGCGCGGTGCATTCCTAGGGATTTGGCTGCGTGGGACCAGACCCAGCCATTTGACGCGAGGGCTTGTTCGACGCAGTGGGTTTGGAAGGCGTCGACGGATTCGCGGAGGGAACCGGTGCTGGTTATGTAGAAGGGTTCTTCGCCGGGCATCTCTTCGCTCGCTACGGTTTTTGGCGTAGATGGGTTGTTTGCAGGTGGTTCAACGGCCCTGAACTCTTCGCCCAGGTGAACCAATTGCAGGGCTACGGTCTCGCCTTCTGTGGTTTGAGCTTTGGCGCGCAGCACTGCGCGGGAGATCACGTTCTTCAGTTCTCTTACGTTGCCGGGCCAGGAATAGGTTTCGAGGGCATCCTGTACTGCGGGCTCCAAGCGAATGGGTCCGCAACCCAAGCGGCGGGCTAGGCTCTCGCAGAAGTGGCCGGCGATAAGTGCAATGTCCGTGGGGTGCTTGCGTAGGGGYGGMACATGCACCCKGCAAACGTCCAAGCGGTGCAGCAARTCTGCKCGGAATCGGCCCGCAGCCACCTCRGCTYGCAGGTCTCGGTTGGTAGCCGCAAAGAGKCGWACGTTGACTTGAATGGTCTCATCGCTGCCGACCTTTTGAATCTCACCCGACTGCAGAACTCGCAGCAACTTGGGCTGAATTGACAAGGGCAACTCGCCGATTTCGTCTAGGAACAGGCTGGCTCCGTCAGCGAGCTGGAATTTCCCTAAGCGTGCACCCTTGGCATCGGTGAAGGCTCCCGCGGCGTGTCCGAAGAGTTCGGATTCCGCCAGGGACTCGGGAAGAGCTGCGCAGTTCACGTAGATCAGAGGCTTCTCCGCCCGATCGGACTGCTCGTGGAGTTGACGCACCGTGGGTTCTTTTCCCGATCCGGTTTCACCAGTGATGAGGACAGGTAAGTCCGAAGGACCAATGGCTCGGATTTCGCCGCCAAGCAACTCGAGCTGTTCGCTTGTGCCGATTAGG
>JAESRM010000289.1 GCA_016764635.1 Planctomycetota bacterium | reverse complement strand
CCGACGGCGTCCATCAAACCACTGCGCACGCGGTGGTCCAGGTCGTTCTGGCTCGGGTCGCCGGTGATGACCATGCGGGAGCCCTCCCCCAAACGCGTCAGGAACATCTTCATCTGACCCAGGGTCGTGTTCTGCGCTTCGTCCAGAATGACGAAGGCGTTGGACAGGGTGCGACCGCGCATGTACGCCAGGGGCGCGACCTCGATCACGCCCGCTTCTTCCAGACGAACCAAATCGTCCGGGTGCATCATGTCGTGCAGGGCGTCGTAGATCGGACGCATGTACGGGCTGAGCTTTTGCTGCAGGTCACCGGGCAGGAAACCCAGGTGCTCGCCAGCTTCGACCACCGGGCGCGTGATGATCAAGCGGCGCACTTCGCCCCGGCGCAACATGCGCACGGCGGCGCTGACTGCAAGGTAGGTCTTGCCGGTTCCTGCCGCTCCCAGCCCAAAGACCAGGTTGAACTTTTCGATCAGGTCCAGGTACTTGCGCTGACTCTCGTTGCGCGGCTCCACGGGGCGTACTTTGAATCCACTCCAAGCCCGGTCGGGCGTGGGAAAAATACGCTTGCTTTCATTACCACCTGAATCGCCACGCAGGTTGTTGGCCTTGGGACCCGCGCGATCCATCAGGATCTCCTCGATGTCGGTCAGCTCGAGTTCACGGCCCTTGCGCGCCTTACCGAGTACGTGTTCGATGCGCCGACTGGCTTCGACCACATTCTCCTGGGGACCCTTGAGGCGCAAGGCACCCGAGCGTGCGTAGATCTCGATATCGAGCTCCTGACGCATGAGCTTTGCAAAACGGTCGAAGGGGCCCAGGACCAGAATGGCCTCATCGTGGGAGCGCAGCGGAATGGTTATTTCTGACAAGAGTGGTTCTCCAGGGGGCGCCCTCACATGGGCGCGCAGTGCGGTACGGCTCCGGTGGATCCGTTGGCCCCAGTGTATGCAAAAAAACCAGCTCCCGGGCCCCATCAAGGCTCGAAACGCTGGTTTTGCGGGTGCGGGGTGGTTCTAACCGCGGATAGCTAGATCAGGAAACAAATGTCCACTGGAAGAGCCAGGGCCAAGTGAGTGCCGCAACCGGTGCGGAAAGCAGCAAGCTATCGACCAGGTCGAGCATGCCACCGGAGGGTCCGAACCAGGTGCCGGAATCCTTGACGGAGGTCTGACGCTTCCACGAACTTTCGAAGAGGTCGCCGGCCTGGGAGGCCAGGTTGAGTGAGGCTCCCGCCAATCCGCCCGCCCAGAAACCGGGCAGCAGGGCCACTTCCCCCGCCGGCAACATGCCGTACATTTGAAAGAGAACTCCCGCGATGCAACCGGCCACAAACGAACCCAAGCAACCCTCGGTGGTTTTGCCCGGGCTGAGCTTAGGGAAGGGATGATGCTTGCCCCACATGTTGCCGCAGTAGTACCCAAAGATGTCGCCGATCTTGGACAACACGATCAGGGCGATCAAGCCTTGCACGCCGGCGAACAGGCGCACGGGGTACATGCAGGTCAGGGCGGTGGTGATGCACAAAAGCGCAAGAAAGCGCGGCCCTGCAGAACTCGGAGCGTCTTGATCGGGCCTCTTTGGGCGATGCACAAGGCCCACGGCCAGGTACGCGGCCCAAGCGACCAAAGGGCTCAGTAACAGGGTTCCCCAATAGACTTGAGTGGGCGAATAGCTCGACAAATCGAGGCAGGAGCAAGAGCACGTGTCATAGACCGCTGCCCAAATTCCGCCAGAGACCAGAACGGCAACCCACAGGGCGGGCAGGCTGACCTTTGAACCGAAGAGGCCCATTCGAACAGCTTCAAAGCAGCCAACGCAGGATAGGAACACGGCTCCGCCTAAGAGCAGGCGGTCCCCACCCGCAAGGCTGGTGGCGTAGAGCATGCCGGCCAAAACCAGGCTCAAGCCCCCTCCCACGACGGTGCGCTGAACGATTCGTTGGGCTCGGGTCTTGCTCATAATGGTTGGGGTCAGGAGGACGTTTTGCCCGCTGAGCTGGAGACCTTGCGGCCCCCATCTTGCTCGGGAGACAATCCGAATTTACGGTGGCGCTCGCCGAAAGCCGCCAGGGCTTTCCACAGGGCTTGCTTCTTGAACTCGGGCCAGCAAACGTCGGCCACATACAACTCCGCGTAGCTCAATTGCCACAGCAAGAAGTTCGACAGGCGCATCTCCCCTGCCGTGCGGATGATGAAGTCGGGGTCGGGTGTTTCCGGATCGTAGAGATAAGCGCGCAGACTTTCTTCGTCCACCTTTTCCGGATCCGCTTGTCCCGCCAGCACATCGCGGCCATAGGCCTGCATGGCGTCGGAAATCTCGCTGCGACCGCCATAAGAAAGCGCCAAGCGCAGCACCAAGCCCGTGTTCTTGCGGGTCATCTCCTCGGTGCGCCGCAGCTCCTTCAAGGCTCCCGCGGGAAGATCATGCAAGCGACCAATGCAGCGCAAGCGCACATTGTTCTTCATCAGGGTCTTGCGCTCGCGTCGCAGGAACACGCGCAGCAAGCGCATCAGATAGCGCACTTCGGTGGATGGCCGTTTCCAGTTCTCCACCGAAAAAGCGTAGAGCGTCAAGCTGCCCAAACCCAAACGCGCGCACTCCGTGGTGATCTCACGCACGGACTGCACGCCCGCCACATGGCCGCGAACCCGCGACATGCCACGCTCCGTAGCCCAGCGCCCGTTGCCATCCATAATGATGGCAACGTGCTGGGGCAATGGATCCTTGAAGTCGGTGGGCTGCACGGGAATGGCTGAGGTTTTGCGCGAGCGGTTATTTGGGGCAGGTCACCATGGCGGAGCGATCGGGTCCCACGCTCACCAGGGCCACAGGAGCTCCAACCAATTTGCCGAGGGCTAGCACGTATTCTTTTGCTGTCGCGGGCAGGTCGGACCATTCGCGCATTTCGGAGATGTCCTCTTTCCAGCCAGGTAGCGTCATGTACTCCACTTCCACGCCTTCGAGGCACGGCAGGTGAGCGGGGTATTCTTCGTAGCGAACGCCCTCATGGTTGTACGCCACGCCGACTTGGATCTCGTCCAGACCGCTGAGCACGTCGAGCTTGGTCATGACCCAAGAGTTCGTTCCAGCTAGCTCAAAAGCGTAACGCGCGGCCACACCATCGAACCAACCCGCGCGACGCGGACGCCCCGTGGTCGTGCCAAATTCGTGGCCCACCTTGCGCAGGTGATCGCCCATTTCGCAGGTGAGCTCCGAGGGAAAAGGCCCCTCGCCCACGCGCGTGCAATAGGCCTTAGCGATGCCCATGGAAGCTTCGATCCACACGGGGGGGAAACCCGTGCCGGCGGGGATGCCGCCGGTGCCCGTGTTCGATGAGGTCACGAAAGGATAGGTGCCGTGGTCGATGTCGAGCATGACGCCCTGGGCGCCTTCGAACAGRATCGACTTGCCGTCGCGATAGGCTTGGCGCAGTAGCTTGCCGGTGTCCGCCACGAAGGGGCGTAGGCGGTCGGCCAAGGTGCTGTAGATCTCGAGCTGGGAGTCCAAGTCCAAGGGCTCGGATTCGTGGACCTTTTCGATGAGCGCGTTCTTCTCGGCCAACGCAGCGCGCAGGCGAACCTTGCAGCGCTCCGGGTCCAGGAGATCGGAGATGCGAAGACCCGTGCGAGCGGCCTTGTCAGAATACGCAGGGCCGATGCCCCGACCTGTGGTTCCGATGCGCCCCGCACCTTTCCAGCGTTCAGCAAGGCCATCGATGACCTTGTGGTGCTCAAAGATCACGTGGGCATTCGAGGAGAGCACCAGGTTGTCCCCATTGACTTTCACGCCGCGCTCGATGAGCCCGTCGACCTCTCCGAGGAAGGAAATGGGGTCGATGGCCACGCCATTGGCGATCACATTGATGCGTCCGGGGTGCAAGATCCCCGACGGGATCAAGTGTAGAGCGTAGGTTTGGTCGCCCACCACCACGGTGTGGCCCGCGTTGGCGCCGCCCTGGTAGCGAACGATGTAGTCGACGTCGGCCGCCAAGCGGTCGATCACCTTACCCTTACCTTCATCGCCCCATTGGGCGCCGAATATGCTGAGGGTGGCCATTATTTTGCTGCACAGAGAAAGGGTTTGGCCCTTGGGCCGGGGGTTCCACCCGGGCGATCCGTGGGCCACATGATTGGCCTYGCATCGAATCCACCGAGCTCAAGAGGCCGCCATTCTCCTGCCCTCCCCACTCTCCAGCAAGGGATAACCCGAAAACCCTAGCAGCGATTATTCCACGTTGTCGAGAAGCTCCAGAGGAGCGTGATCCAACACGTCCCAGAACAGCAGGATGTGGGTCGCGGCCTCCTCCCCTGGCTGCCTCCAAAGCACCCTACGCACCGACCGGATCAAGTCCGTACCGGAACGCTCAGCCCGTTCCCGCTCCGCTCGCGACATGTCTTCCGGATCCATGCCCTGCTCGTGCAGGGTGGACTCACGGGCCGTGATCGTCACCGAAAAGACCTGGGAATCGACTTTCAGACGGGCCATGACCAACTCTCGGGTCTCCGGGTCCATGCCCTCCATGGTCGGCAGGCTCTCCAGGTCCGTCAGGGACCTAAAATCCTTGCGYGCGATCAGGGGCTCCCCGTACTCGTTCAGTTGCGGTTCTTCGTCCTGGGATTCGTCCTCCCGATCCTCCTCCTCGTTGCGGTACTCCAGGATCTCGATCCACAGGGAGGTATCCACCATGCGCGGATCGAACAGACCCGCCAGGACTGCCAGCGGCGCGGTATTCACATTGACGGCAAAACCCAACGGAGACGTGGGCTCCACACCGATCACCGGCGAGGTATACACGGTCAAGAAGCAATCGATGGCATGCACCCGATGACCATCCTCGTCCAAGTAGTCCTGGAAGTGGTGCCCTTCGAAAGGATCGATGGCCACGAATTCGCGCATGGACAATGGCRGCACCACGCTCACGGAGTCATCGCCCAGGCGATTCGGCGTGGGGAAGGTTCCGCCCACGCGGTCTTCGAGGAAACTCTTCATGGCCCGCGCCATGTCCTCGGCCGTGCCGCTTTCAATATCCACCCGCGTGCCATCACGGCAGCGATCCAAAATGCGCGTCACTATCGACTGGGCTTCCTGGGCCTCCTCCACATCCTCGCTCAGCATACCGAGGATGTTGAATTTTCGGTCTTCGTCGATCACGTACACCGTCAGGTCCTGCTCACCGATGCTGGTGGCCTGGACTGAGGCCCACTCGTCGTTGAATGAGTCGACCGGCCCGCTCTCACCCCCTTCCTCGCCTTCCGACCCATCGCCTTCCGTCGTCGGCAAACTGGCGCCCGGATCCGCACCCGGGTCGCCTCCCTCGCCCTCCTCGTCCGCATCCGCCTGGGCATCGGTGAGCAAGTCCTGCTCCACTTGCAGGAAGGCCGCATCGATGGCTAAATCCATGCGGGTCAAGGTCATGGAGCGACTGGCCTCGATCTGCTCATTGGCGGTGATTCGATTGACCTGATACACGATCATCAGGACCACGATGAGCACCAGGAAGGTGATCAGGAGCGCGGCGCCCCGCTCGTCCCGAGCGGCCGCCTTGTGACTGGTTAACAACTGCATAAGTTCTTGGCACTGACGCCCTGTAAACCAGGGTCTTCCCGCGCATTCAGATCATACCAACCCCACAAGCCCCAATCCGGGCTCGTGCGCCCAGGTCGAGGGGGTTCAGGGTCAATTGTCGAAGGAACCGTTCAAATCTCCGCCCTGGAGGATCCGCGGGCGGATGAAGAACAGCACATTGGTCTGCTCCTTCAACTGGAAGGAACTTTTGAACAGGTATCCGAGTATGGGGATATCGCCCAACAGGGGCACTTTCCGCTCGCGCTCCAGGGTTCTCTCGGTGATCAGGCCACCCAAGATGACCGCCTGGCCAGGCTCCAAACGAACGATCGTGCGAGCCCTCCTGCTGGAGATCAAGGGCACCTGAACCAGGGCCGCGTCCGAGGAATTGCCCTGGCTAAACGTCACCGCCGTGCCCGTTTGCTGGGAGGCTTCGATGTCGATGGAAAGCACCACCGTATCGTCGCCGATCACGCGCGGGATCACATACATCTGCACCCCCACGGGTTTGAAGGTCAATGTGGTTGTGAAGTTTCCGTTGGTGTTGATGGCCGAGATGTTGAAGAACGGAATCTCGGTGGTGTTGATGATCTCCGCACGTGCGCCTTCCCGAACCGCGACCTTGGGTCGGGAGATGATCGATACGTGCTCGTTTGAAGAGACGGCCTCGAGAACCGCGTTGAAAACCACCCCGTCAAAAACGGCTCCCACCGACAGCAAGGAGTTGCYGGTCACCGCGCTGCCGACCGTGTTGGGCAGGGAAAAGTCGATGCCATGGATCAGCGTGCCCGAGTTGGGCAGCCCGAAGATCGGCGTGTCGTCATCCACTTTGGCCACACCATAGTCGAAGCCCTCGGTGGTGATCACCTCGACGATTTTGGCTTCGATCTCGATCTGCTTGACATCCTCAACGAAGATGTTGATGAAGTGCTCCACGTCCAGCAAAACCTCGGGCGCCGCTGTAACGATCAGCAGATCCCCTAGAATGATTGGAGTCGGGGCCACCAAGGCTCCATTGCCCGCACCGCGCGGATCGGACCAGGCCTCGATCGACCAATTGGGACGCAGGTCCAAGAGTACCGAGTCGAGGGGCTGCTCCTTGTCCCCTTCGGGCATGCCCTGGCCGTCGACACCGGAACCATAGATCGGGAAGTCCCCGTAGGCCGTGAGCAGATTCAACACGTTCTTGCCCATGGTCGGCGGGAACGTGTAGGGCTTCATGACAAGACCATTGTCATAGACGTAGATTTGCGATCCGAACTCGAGGTAGGGATTGATCGGAGGCTCATCCATTCCGCCCGGCAACATGGGGCCGAACCCATCTCCGAGCCCATCTCCAAGCCCATCTCCAAGCCCATCACCAAGACTGCCCGCGGGGGCTTGTACGGAGCTGCCTCCACCGAGGTCATTGCCAAATTCGGAACCACTCGTCCCGGTTTCAGCTTCCATGGCACTCAGATCCGAATACTGTCTCTCCAATTCGGCCAGGTACTCGTCGTCCTCAAAACCTTCCAAGGGCGTCATGGTGCCCCCCTCGATCAGCTGCTGGAACAGCTCCAGATTGACCTGTTCATTTCGCGCCCGTGGCGTGACCGTATTGGGCGACTCGCAGCCGCCCAGCCATAACGAACCAACAAGCAAGAGGCCCATCAGCCCTCTTTCGGCCGTTTGGGTTGGAAAGCGGGAGGATTTATGCACGCTCGCAGGGTAGCGCTTCTCCAGGGGACACGCCAACCTTCCGAATTTTCGGAAGCCGCTGGCGGGACCGGCCTCGGCTGGGCCCCCCACGCGAGGCCCGGTTGGCCATTTTAAACTGCGCTCCCCCAGCGGGCTGCTAGAGCCCTTTCAGCACCTGGGCCGTCAAT
>JAESRM010000288.1 GCA_016764635.1 Planctomycetota bacterium | reverse complement strand
AGCTCAGGCACGCTCAAGTTCCTGGAGGCACTCAAGGACAGCTCCGAGAGTCCTGATCTGATCGGCCGCTTTGGCGTTGGCTTCTACTCCGCTTTCATGGTGGCCGACCAAGTGACCGTCGAGACCTGCAAAGCCGGAAGTGAAACGGGGCTGCGTTGGCAGAGTGACGGGCAAGGCGAATACACCATCGAGGAAGTCGAGGGCTTGTCCCGCGGCACGGTGATCACCCTCAAGCTCAAGGATACCGAGGAGGGCCAATCGGACTACACCCAGGAGTGGACCCTGCGCGACATCGTGAGTCGTTACTCCGATTTCGTCGAGTACCCAGTGCAGATGGAAGTCGAGCGCTCCGAGCCCAAGCTGGATAGCGATGGCAAAGAGATCGAGGGTGAAACCGAAATGGTCACCAGCATGGACACGCTCAACTCCATGAAGCCCCTATGGACGCGCCCCAAGGCCGACATCTCCGAGGAGGAGTACACCGAGTTCTATAAGCACCAATCCCACGACTGGTCGCCGCCCCTGGAAACCATCCACTTCAATGTGGAGGGGACCTTGGAATTCACCGCGCTCTTGTTCTTGCCTTCGCAGAAGCCCATGTCCTTCGGGGATGGCGCGGCTCCCAAGAGCAAGGTCAGCTTGTATGTTCGTCGGGTCCTCGTTCAAAAGGAGTGCGAGGAGCTACTCCCCGTTTGGTTGCGCTTCGTCCAGGGCGTGGTGGAAACACCGGACCTGCCACTCAACGTGAGCCGCGAAACTTTGCAGAGCAATCGCCGGGTCGGGCAGATTCAAAAAGGCCTTGTTCGCAAGGTTGTGGACGCCCTTGGCAAGATGCTCGCCAACGACCGGGACAAGTACGTTTCCTTCTGGAAAAACTTCGGCTGGGTGATCAAAGAAGGCCTCTACTATGCGCCCGACAAGCAGGAGCAGATCTCTAAGCTCTGCCTCTTTGAAGGTGGCGGTGACTACGAGCACACGACCCTTACCGAGTACAAAGAAGCCATGCCCGAGGGGCAGGATGCGATTTACGTCCTTACCGGGCAGGACCGCGCCACGGTGGAAGCCTCGGCGCACCTGGAAGGCATGCGCGCCAAAGGTTGGGACGTGCTGTTCTTGACCGATCCCGTCGATGAGTGGGTGCTCGAGCGCTTGACCGAATTCGACGGTACGCCGATCAAACGCCTCGACCAAGGCGATCTTGACTTGGATACCGAAGAGGACAAGAAGGATCTGGAAGAGAAGCAGGAAGCGGCTGGCGGTCTCTTGAAGACCATTCAGGAAGGCCTTTCCGAAGGCGTCACTGAGGTGCGCTTCTCAAACCGCCTGGCCGAGAGTCCCGCCGTTTTGGTGGAAGCTCCCGGATCCATGAGTTCCCACCAGGTGCGCATGATGCGCCATGCCGGCCAAGACGTTCCTGAGCCCAAGCGCATCCTTGAGCTCAACCCGGACCACGCGCTCGTGCAAGGCATGCAGAAGCTACACGGGGTGGACGCCAACTCGCCGCGAATCCGTGAGTTCTCTGAGCTGCTTTACGACGGCGCCATGATGCGCGAAGGTGGAACGCCCAAGGACCCCGTGCAGTTCCAGAAGTTGCTGACCGAATTGATGGTCGCATCTTTGAAAGGCTAAGCCAGCCCCGTTGGAATTGAACCGCAGACCTGGGGGCCCTAAAAGGCCCCCAGGTTTTGCAATAGGGCGATGAAGCTACCGGTGTTGTGGCTGTTGTCCGTGTGCGGGTAGGCCAGGGAAGTCAGGTAGTCCTTTTTCATTTTGGCCCACGTTCCGGGCACGTTGCCCGTGGCCAGACTGCGTGCGAGATAGCGGTTCGCAAGGGGGTCGTGACCCTCGAGGTGCGTGAGCAGGAAACCGTAGCCCAGGGGCGGCAGAAGGTAGGTGGTGTCCACGTAAGGTTCATGGCCCCCCGGCGGTAAATAATCGGGTCCCCACTTCTTTGCATCGCTGTAAGGGACCGTGGCGAGCATGCCCTTGGGCGCGATCGCAAAACGATTGAAGGGACCAGCCTGGCTGACGGGTCCTCCCCAGCGTTTGCCTTGAAAGTGCGTATAGACAGGTCCGAAGAACATGTACTCCAAGGACATGTTGTGCAGGCGGGCGAGCACTTCGAAGTTTTCTTCGTCCACTACTCGCAAGGCACTCTCGTTGATGCAGCGCATGGAGTGCAGCAGAAACATGACCTGGAAGGACTGGCAGCAATCGAAACGTCCCTCGAGCAGGTCGCTCTGGTTGACCCGTTGGATCAGTCCGCTCGGCATGGAAGCCACATCGAAGAGCTCGACCACCTTTTGGAACCACGGTAGGGTTTCCTTACGCCAAGCGGGGGAAGCGATGCGGTAGGCGGATCCCATGGTGTCGAAGCCCCAGGCCTGATCCCGGTCGATGGGGATGCCATGCCCTGGTGATTTCTTCGCCCAGGTCAGCGTGGCTTGCAAGCTCACTCCAGCCGACCAGGTTTCGCGCACATGGGGGCCCCGGTGGAACATCAAGCGGAACAGGCTGGCACAGTGCATGAGGTCGTCGCGCGCCAGCGAATCGTTGGCGAGCCACACTTGAGCCTTGATGTTCTTCGTGTGCCGGATCATATGCTGACCATCGTGGGGCATCCACGCGAACATGGCGTCCCGGTTGCGCGGGATGGCGCCGTCGGCGTTATGGGCGTTGCCTTGGTCGTAGGGCGGGCGCAGTTTGAGCCGGTGGACTTCGGCCACTTGCGCGTGGGGTGCGGGGCCCCCGCGGCACACATACTTGAATTCAGGCGGCACCATATAGCCGTTGGTGCGAAAGTCAAAAGGCACCACGCCTTGAGTATCGCGCCATTCATGCACTCCTGCGGGGTTTCCGTTCGCCAACCATTGGGAGTCCGGCTGGCGCGCCGCATTCATCCTGTGCAGCAATTGAAGTCGCTCGTAGCCCGCATGGGATGCGGCCCAGGCCGTGCGATGGCCTTCTAGGAAGCCAATGTCCACCCCGCTGACCATGCCCTGTTGCGGATCGCCCCGGGGATGGCTCCAGCCCATGACCTTGCCTTGCACCAGGTTGCCGTCCGATCCTCCGGAACGTAGCAAGCCGAGCAAGTGATTGCGCTCTTTGGTGAGTCGGTCTTCAACTGCCAGATAACCCGTTGCGCCGTTGGACTTCAAATTGTCAAAGGTTGGCAGCAGGGCGTCCTGAGGAAAGTAAGACGGCAGGGAAAACCAGGACCATAGATCCTTGCCGGGTTGCGCAAACGCCAAGCCCTCGACGAACGCTCCAGCCCGTGTGGTCTTGGGGCCACCCGGGCCGCGCAAGGTCATGCGCCTGAGGAATTGGGCTTGGGGGCCCATCATGTGTAGCTTGCCGCCTTGCAGGGGACGCACCAATTCCACGCGTGTCCAGCCCGTCGAATCGGTGCTTGCCTCACCGAGGAATGGGTCGCGCACAGCATGCTGAGACTTCCACCCAGGAGGCAAGTTCAGGATCAAGGACTTCCAGTAGACGGTTCCGAGCGGTTTGTTGAGCGAYGTTGAGTCCCCGGAGGCTGCGGTGAGTCCGTTGTGTACACGCAGGTCAAGGGACACMAGGTTGGATGTGTGCCAAGWRGTCAAGTAAGCGTGCACACCCATGAGGTGCGGKAGGGGYGGSCCTTGTTTCGTTTCCCCGTGSGGCATCAGGACGCCGGCGAGYTTCCATTGTCGGCARGCATGTCCGGAYTTGAGCAGGCCGCGYTCGRYRACGCCGTGGGCTTGCAGGTCGAGATTCAAATCCATGCGGTARGAATTRCCGAAGACATCCTCCGTCGTCAGGTAGGGCGACCCTCCGGSTWGCAWKAGCGCAGCGACCTCACCGGACTCGGCTTTCGTTTTCGGCAAWACAAAGGAACCGTTATAGACYTCAAARCGCTGACGTGTACCCGGTTTGGGTTGCATTGGCATATGGACCGGAGCGATGATTTCGATCACTTGCACCTGGCCCTGTGAATTGCGCGCGACCACATGCACCTGAGCAGGAACTGGGGCGCTGTCGCCGCCCTTTGGCTTGATGCCGATCGGGCTGAATCCATTCGGAGTGAGCGCAAAGTCGCTCGGAACCGGCAGGGTTGCGTGCAGGACAAAGTCCCTGCGATGCCCCGCTTGCCAGGCCAACTCGGCCACAGGTTTAGGATCCCAGGTGATTGTGAGCGGTTCCCGTGGGAGGCTCTTCGAAGTTTGCGGGTCCGGCTCTTCGGTGGACTTTTTCGGGTCTTGCGTCCAGCGCGAAACGCCCGGAGGTTTGGCCCGCAGCTCGGGGAAGCGGTCGCCGCTTGTGTTTTGCCCCAAGCACGGCCAAGTGCAGAGGAACAGCGCGAGTAGAATTAGAAAAGGCCTGTGGGCGATGTGGTTCATGGGTAGATCTAAGAAGTAAGGCCCAGGACTCAGTTTAGCCTAAGTTTCCTATCGTGCGACTGATCCCTTTCGCACTTCACATTACGGACGCTCCCCGAAAACCAACGAGGCATACTGGGGACCGATTTGAGGAATCGCATGCGAGGTCTAGGCCCGCCAACTCGTGGGGTTACATCGTTCCCGCATGTTGGGCGTGGGCCGCTTCTTCCAGCATGTGCGCCACACGCATGTAGATTGTGTGCCTTGCGAGTACGGCTTGCCGGCCACGGAGAGCGATGGCATTGGCCTCAYCGGGGTGCTCCAAGTAGTACGCCACTTGATACTGTAAGTCTTGCAGGTCCTYGTAGCTGGCCACTTCGACCCCGACTTCGAATAGCTCGGCCAGGGCTTGGCTGTGTTCTGCTAAGACGAAACCCCCGCAGGCAAGGATGTCGAAGATGCGCATGGTGACGATGTCGTCCTGGTACAAACGGCCCACATCCACGTTGATCAAGGAGTTGCCATAGATCAGGGGCAGTTCGGTTTCGTGCAAGGCCGGTCCCTTGTAGATAACCCCATGGGGCTCGATGCGACTCCAGCCGGGGTCGCCCCAAACCACTGGGGAATGGGGGGCCAGGGCCGCGATGTAGTTCAGCCGTTTTTCTGCGGCCGAGATTTCAGCCAGGTACAAAGCTGGGTCGCAGAAGCCTTGGGCGGTGCGTTCAATCCGAAATCCAGGGCACAGTGTGTCGATCCAATCAGGGATGGAGTACTTGGAGTAGTCCGCCTGTTGCAGTTGTGCGATTTGGCGCATGACCTCTAGCGCTTGAAGTTCGCCGCCCCCTTGCCAGGCTTGCAGATCTGCAAGGAAGGCTTCTTTGAAAGGGTCGAAATTCTCCAGGAGGCTAGCGCCCACGAATGAAACGCGTGCGCCATAGCGGTTGATTTGCTCGGGCGTGGCACTCAGGGGCTTTCGGATTTCGGGATCCGCAGCGAGCGGTAAGTAGGAGACGTGCGGGTATCCGGCCTTTTCAAAGGCGGCAACGTTGCGCTTGCGGTAGGTGAATATATGTGCGTTCGGGGTGCTGGTTTTGAGTGTACTGGGCCCGTTCAGGGTGGGGTCTATCTCCCAGCAAATGTGGGGCACGCCGTGGCTTTCACAGTCTTCTGCCAAACCGTCGATGCCGTTGATGGCTGCAACCAGATCGGGTTGCCACGATCGGAAGACTTGGTCGGATTCTTCCTTGGAGATCCGTTGGGCATCCAACGACATGACCGAGTAGCCCTGTTCCCGCAAACTCCTGGAGAGGGAGTCCACAAAAAGGGTTCCGCTACAGACCAGGGCACGTTTTTGACCGATGCCGTTGTGGACGAGATCGAGTTCGTTGGAGTAGATGCGCGCGAGCAACGGGTGCTCGAGATGGTTTGGGCCTAGTCCGTTTTTTAGCAGAATCGCCAGGTCCGCATTCAAGGCGAAGCGAAGTCGCCCACCGGTCAATGCAAAACTCCAGTCCCGATGGCTGATGGCGTGGCGTAAAAGCCAGGGGTCCCTTTCCCAAGCGATGAAGCGCGCCTTGGGGGCCCGTTCCATCAGGGCTTGCAAAAGTTCGCCGAGGCCGACGCCGATCAGGCAATGGGTCGATCTGCTGCCGGGATCGATCCCAGCCAAAACCATTGAAACTTCTTCTTCCGTCAATTCTGCCGGGAGGGATGCCCCCCGGAAAGTGAGGCTCCAGCGTCCGTCAGAATCCTGCTGGAGGTGGTCTCCCTCCACGGGCCAGTGCAAGCGCTCGCATAGCTCGGGCTGTACTTGAGCCAGGGCTTCCAGGTTCCCGTTGAGCATGGGGGCTGGGTCGTTGGAGTGCAGAGGGGCCATAGCGGGGAYGAAGCGTCCTTTATGGGATCGGACACATGGGCCCATTGCTGCAGTGAAAGCCCACCCGAAATCCCAGATGGGGAACGGTTCTGAGCGCCGAGAAGGTGTGTTCTAGGCCGTCTGGAGCACTCTCAAAGTGGCGGGAAGCCCCTCCAGGGGATAGGATCGGACCCATGAGTTCAGGTCCTAAGCACAAATTGCGTGTCCCGCGTCCCAAGCGCGGATCGGTTCGACTCTTGATCGGCACCCGCAAGGGCGCCTTTCGCATCAAGAGCGATAAGGAGCGCAAGACCTGGAAGATCGAGAAGACTTGGCAGCTGGGGCACACCGTGCACCATGTGGTCCAGGATCCCCGGGATTCCAACGTCACCCTGATCGCCGCCCGCACGGGCCATCTGGGTCCCACCCTGTTCCGCTCCACGGACGGAGGTAAGACGTTTAAGGAAGCCAAGACCCCGCCCGCTTTCGACAAAGCACCCGAAGGATTGGCTCAGCGCACGGTCAACCACACCTTCTGGCTCTCGCCTGGAAACGACGGGGACAGCGACGTTTGGTATGCGGGTACATCGCCCCAGGGATTGTTCAAATCCCGGGATGGAGGGCGCACTTGGAAGCCGGTGGCCGGATTGAATTCGAACCCCATGTTGGACGAGTGGACCGGAGGGGAAAAGGACGGAACGCCGGACGGTCCCAAGCTGCACTCGATCTGCGTCGATCCGCGGGACAGCGCACACATGTACATCGGCATGTCGGGCGGAGGTGTTTTTGAATCCATCAATCAAGGTCGCAGCTGGCAACCCTTGAACAAGGGATGCGCCGCGGATTTTCTCCCCACGAAAGATCCTGAGTATGGCCACGATCCGCACTGCATGGTGCTGGCAGGCACCAATCCCGATCGCCTTTGGCAGCAGAACCATTGCGGAATCTATCGCATGGATCGGGAGCAAGGCGAGTGGCTGCGCGTGGGCAAGAACATGCCTAAGAGCGTGGGGGATATTGGTTTCCCCATGGTGGTCAGCCCTTTCGATCCTGACAGCGCCTGGGTCTTTCCCATGGACGGTAGCGACGTTTGGCCTCGCACCAGTCCCAGCGGTAAACCTTGCGTTTATCACACCTCGGACGGCGGCGATTCTTGGAAGCGCCAAGATCGCGGATTCCCTGCGGAGCACGCTTATTGGACTGTCAAACGCCAGTGCATGAGTCAGGACGCCCAC
>JAESRM010000158.1 GCA_016764635.1 Planctomycetota bacterium | reverse complement strand
TACAGTTCAACGAATATGAGGTCCTGACCAACGCGGGTTCCGTGTCAGCGGAGGTCGCCAAGCAACTCGCAGGAGATCGGTACGCAGAGTTCCGGGTCAAGCAGGATGTAGAGTTCGAAAGCGATTTCGAGTGCGAAGTCAAACGCATCCAAGAACAACCCCTGCGTCCCACCAAACCCAACCCCGAGGAGACGCCATAAAAATGGGCTTCGAACGCGATCTTATCCATCAGAGCAAGGCCATCACAACGGCCAGTGACATCTTCCGAGCGCATAAGGATGCCGTCACTGGCAAGGCATCAACCAAAGAGCCGCAACTCCCCTGACGCCTAAGGGGTCAATCCACCGATGTACCCGTTTCCGGATCCCATCCATCGGGTCCGAAGTATTCCTCGCACATGCGTTCATCGCCCCAGTCCAGGGGCTCGGCGGGCTCGTGCTCTGGAGGCGGGGGGCTATCCAATCCGAAGCACTCAAGGGTTTTTGCCGTCGTTTGGTCATCGGGTTTCCAATCGGTTCCGCGCAGGCTTCGCATGGCTACCAGACCCAGGAGGGACAAGGGGTCGTCTGCCACGAAGGCGTTTTCAGGTGAGAGGGCGTACCAGCGTTCGGACTCTCCTTGAATGACTCGGCGGACTTCGAAGCCCAGGTCGATCAGACTTTGAATGGTGGGCACGGTTGTATTGGCGAGTGCGAAGAGCCGCTTCTGACCGGGAGACTTGTGCAGGCTCGGCCAGTTTTGATCGAGGATAAGATTGCGGAAGTACTTGCCATCCCGTGCGCCTTCGAATGGATTGGTTCCAAAGTTCCAGTCGGGGCCATACTCCTTCCGCCTGCGCTTGCGTTCGGTTGTGCACTGCTTGCAGAGGTGGTCCCGATGCCCCTTGCCTGAGAATTTCTCGTTGGGTAGGTTCCATCCACAGCCTCGACAAAAGTGTCCTTTGCGTTTCTTCTTCATGGGGGCTCACTACTTCAATTCCAAGCCAGACCACTGAGCACCAGGGGCGTGGGCACGCGCCCAACGCTTGCGTTGCACGGCCCAGTCCAAGAGATCGGTGGGGTTTAGTTTCGCATTACGGCAAGGGGTCGAACCTAGGGGTGCTCATTGGGACATGCCCATCTGGCCAAGCGCCTTGAATCGCGACAAGGAGTCTTTGTTTGATGGGAGCCGGCTCAGGGTTCAATCTAACGACATGCGCTCGAATCTGTTCAGGCTTGTTGCAGATTGCGGCTTGCAGGTCATTCCGCAGATACCGGGGGGCCCAACCCAGCATCTCATAATCCTTGGATTGGATTTGAATGCCGATTGTCGTCTCGGGGTTGGCCAACTCCATTGCGAGGCCGAGTTCCTCTCCGGCATTGAGCTTGCCGATGCGCTTTTGGGCGGAGTCTGTGATATGCCGGAATCCATGGAGGAAGAACCGGCAGGTGAACGACTGTTTGTCTTGGCCTTTGAGTAAAGGGAAGACGTGAAAGCTATCGGTGGCCCGGTAGCCCCCGTCCACTTCGAGGATGTCGAATGCCTCGGCGTCCTCGGTAAGATCGAGCTGCTCCAGGTGCGTATGAAAATCCCCACGGCTCTTGGGGAAGAGGCGGGTCTGAAGAAGGGGGAACAGCTCGGTTGATTCGTACTGCTCGTAAAGATCAGGGAATTCGAATAGTGGCTTGAAGCCAGCATTCTCACTCGCGTCCACGGCTCCGCGGATGTACTGAAAGCGATAGATTCCCGATGAAGCGCGATGCTCCATTCGCCCAATGGGATACCACTTCCTCGCTTCCTTGTTTTGCCATGCGAGGAACAGGGTTTTGTCTCTGGTCTGGATCATGGGCTAGTGCCTTGAGGCGGCCAAAATTGTAACACATGAGTTCAACGGCGACTTCGCTGGCAAGCTCGGGCAACCACCCCTCCGATATCTTGGTCACGAGGCCTTCTGGGAGGTTCTGACCAAGCCTCCCGTCACGAGTGCGTGCGTCACTTGGAGCGCGACTGATCGTCGTCGGGTATTTGGCACGCGTCGGCGATCCCATAGTCCACGCTAGGGTCGGCTTCGCCGGTGAGGCAGGTGGAGCAAGCGTAGCGGACCGCCGCCTGCGGAGTACCGATAACCGAGTCGGAACAACTTCAATCGCTTATCGGATTTGACGCTTCCTCCATACGGAAATGATCATGAACAACAAGGTGATGGAAGTTGTCCCGGCTCGGTATCATCCTATGTCAATCGATGCGCTGGCTTTGACTTTGATATGGTATGTCAACCCATTTGAGTTTCTTCGAAAACTAAGGCAAGCTCCCAAACTAGACAGTACGCAACTATTCCATTGTCATGAACCGAACCATTTTAGCCATCGCCGCTTTGCTCCTGCTTACTCTTGTGGGGTGGAGCGTATTGCCCGCCAACCCGAGTGCTTCCGCTAGTGCAAGCTTGAATCCTGAAGCCGGTTTGCAGGAGCCCGCCCCCCTTGCTCCGAAAGCAAGCTTGCTTGAAGTCGCCAATGCTCAAGCGCAGCGTACGATCCACTCCGAAGCCAAGTCGCAGGCCAAAGGCATGCAGCTAGTGGAAGCTGCCCCAACGAATCTCCATCCCGATCCGACCATTCGGGTTCAAGTTCTGGACACGAACGGGCGAGGGATCTTCGGGGCCGTTGCCCACGAAAAAGGAAGCCGAAAGGCCTTGAGCTTCCCAACTGACTCGATGGGCTGGACTTCGATCACCGACGCCTCACCGCTTCTTCAATCCGTACATTTCATCGCGCTGGGGTATCTTCCCGGAAGCACGGAATGGAACGGGCAAGAAGAACTTAGGGTCATCCTCCAAAGGACCTGCAAGGTGACAGTGCACTTGCAGACCATAGGCTCAAACCAACCAGGCCTGCGCCTAGACTACACTGCTCCAATGTTCGGAGACACGTACGCGGGGCCGCAGCGGATTTACGGTCTCGTCGATGGATGTTACGCTGGCAACAACTCGGGATGGGGCAGGGGCTCCGGCAGCATTTCCCTACCTTCACACAATGCGGACAACCAATCCATCGATGGTTCGAATGACCAACTCTATGTCATCACCGGCATGAACACGGATGTGCCCTTCGAGCTGAATGTGGTCGACTCGTTCAGCCAGGTGCTATTGAAGCACTCAGAACCGGGGATGCAAGCCGAAGAATGGCGCGATGTGCGAATTATTGCACCTGTAGCAATGCGCCCTCTCACGGGACGAGTATTGGACCCAGGCGGGCACCCGCTCGAAGTACGCATTGGACTCAAGTACGGCGACACCACGCATTTTGTGGGGACCGACGCGCTCGGGCGATTTGAGTTCTCAGGCGTGGGGTCGGATTCTGTTTCAATTCGCATTGGGCATAGTGAGTTTGCGAGCTTCTACAAGGAAGTGGCCGTGCCCCCTAGCGGGCACGTGGGCGACTTGACCATGGAATGGCCATGTGAACTGAATGTCTTCGTGCGCGACGAACAAGGAACCCCCTTGCGCTCCCACGTGCAAGCCCTGATCGATGCTGACGATGAAGTGAATGCAGAGACCCAGAGTGAAGGGCACTATCGGTTTTCCACCCTTGGGCCCGACGCAATCGAGATATCGATTATTATCGGAGGCCGCATTTACACAAGACGAGTGACCCCTGAGAAGACCTCCAACCTGGAGGTGGTGCTGCCCGTGCACGGGTCTATCGAAATTTTGGTTCCTGAGATCACCAACTTAGAATCGATGAACAATCTGCGAGTGGTGGCATTCGTGGAGAATTCCGACTCTCACGACCCTTCCAAGTCCATCGAAGAGCTCCCGAAGTCGGTCGTCATCGGCCCCTTGCTGCCAGGAAGGGTCCGGATTCGTTTGGAGCGCTGGAGCATCACCCCGCCCCACAAGTATGAGTGGATCGAACTCACCGAAACCGCATCCGCACAAATTCGAGCGGGCGAGACTTCAAGTGTGAAGCTAACACCCAAGCTCTAAGCTGAAGTGGCCTGCCTACCACCCTTGCCGTACCGGCTGCGTCAAGGAACCGTGAGGGTTCCGGGTCGGCCTAGGCTACCTCTCCATCGCCCACGACTTAACCGTAGTCCGCCACCTCTGCACAAGAATCGCAGGCATGTACCTCGGCCGCATAGTAGAAATCGCCGACCGCGACGATCTCTTCAAAATCCCCCGCACCCCGTACACCAAAGCCCTGCTCTCGGCCATCCCCGAACCCAACCCCGAGACCGGAGCCACCCGCCAACGCGCGATCCGAACAGGCCGTTGAAGGACAGCGGCTGCGCGCCTGTCCCGATGTGAATAGGTACTGAGTCCGCGTGGCATTTGGAACGCGGCTGACCGGCCCGAGCCTGACTCGCATCCACCGCTTGCATCCGAAGCGCGGGCTTCCGGCAGCCCGCATCATGCAAGTGGAGGATTCGCGATTCGCTTCAGGCTAGAAGAGCACCGAAACGCCGTTGGAGAAGTTGGATTGGCCGCCAGTTTCACGGTGCCACAATTGGAAGTGCCAAGTCTCACCCGGTTGGATCTGGACCCCGGAGCCTGGAAGGGTTGTGGGTACGTCGAACCCTAGGCCGCTGGATGAGGTACCCGAAACGTTTTGCATTTGGCCGCTGGCATCGAAGAAGCCTGCCGAGTTAAAGATCGTACCTGCAACGTTGTAACGTGCAAAACGCTGGCCCGCTGCCAGGCTGAAGCAGAAGCGTCCTTGACTGAGAACGATGCCCGGCTCGCTGAAGCCTGATCCTATGAGAAAGTAGCCAAGTTGGCCGGGAGGACCTTGGTTGGCTTCGAGGCGAATTCCGCTTTGGATACCCGTGCCTGCTGTGGTGCTTAGGACCGTGGGCTGGCCGGTGGAGTTTGCATTCATGGGATCGCAGAAGGTCCCCACCTGCTGCCCACCACCGCACCCGCTGGCGCCGGAGACCGTGAGGTCGTAGGCCGCACACCCAAGCGCAAGTGCGACTATCCTTATGGACATCAGTAATTCCTGGCCGGTCGGATTCGTAAAAGCCAAAGACGGATTTAATCCGTTTGCGCTTTCGGAGTAGGTGCTCCAAGTGGTGCCGCAAAGATTGCTGGTCGGATCCATGTCAAAGACTGACAGTCCAAAATTGAGTGGAGTCGCGTGTGCGTTCGCAACGGACAAAGTCAAGGTCTCTCCTGGGGAGACACACACCCGGAAATAGTCAATGCGTGCCAAGGATCCATTATCGCCTAGGGCAAGGTCCGTGAATGTGCCATTGCCTATCGCTCGACTCTCTAGGCAGGTGTGATTGGGTGCATATTGATCTTCTACGAATTGATCGCAGGGCTCCCCTACGAAAGTAATCTCTAGTGTGGCAATATTTACATGTGGGGGAATTCCAATGCTTCGGATGAGAATTTCCTCGCCAGCTTGGACGGAGTTGGGCAGATAGAAACTGGCGTCAGAATCGGAATGACCGATCAACGAGCATGCTAGAAAATTGCTGGCGGCATTGCAGTCATCCCCGGCATAGGCTTGCGTCGTGACGTAGGGCAATGGGGCTACCGTTTCGAAACGGTAGAACCCGGGCATCGTGGCCGTCCATAAGTAGAAACTATCGTCAGAAAATTGACCGGGCATCAAACATCCTTGTCCGGAAAATCCGGAAGAACCTCCAGCACCTAACAAGGGCCATAAACCCGTACCGCTGATTGACTCGGGATTCGAACAATCCGGTCCTTGCGCATCAAGATTCGGTGCGAGCGTGAGGAGCCCAAAGAGAACAGACAAAGTGGAAACTAGGGAGGTTACTTTCATGAGATATATGAGTTTGCAAGCCGCGACAGTTAGGTATGCCGCCTTCTACCAAGCTGGACTAGGCCCACAGCATGGGGTTTCGAAGCGTCGGCCTAGCCAAATGATACCAAGGAATGCTGGAACCTGTGAGCATTGCAGATGAAGGGCAATCCTAGATTGGAGGCCGCAGACAGCATCTCCGAGTGCACTCCGGCGCGGAAACAACTGGAGGAATCCGCCTAGTTCGATAAAAACGGCACAGATGCCAGGCTCGTTGCACACCCCCCATCCAGGATTCCGCTCCCAAGGCGCCAGCTACGAGTACGCCTGCCTATTGAAACGCGACAGACCGCCAGGAGTCAGATCCGCATCCACCATTTGCTTCCGAATCACCGGCTCCCCGCAACCCATCTCAAGCAAATGGTGGATTCGTCCCTGCTTCGCACCAGAGGGCAGTAGAAGCCCATTGGCAATTTCGCGCTGGCTCGGTACTGCCGCAAGTCAGCCCTACGCCTCCGTGTGCCCGCGCCAAACCACAGCCTCTATCCTCTCCAGTGAACAAAGACGGGGCTTCAGGCTTTCGAGTAGATTCGCTCGATTGTCGGCCAAGGATCGCTCGCCCGAGTGAAGGCCCAGACCGAATGCAACCACGTCGAAACCCGCAGGCTTTCCCCAACGGGGTGCCCCGTGCTACCCACTCCAGTCAATCAGGCTTCGGACGATTCCACGCGAAGCCCWGAAGTTCCAAGAGGCTTGCCTCTCGATTCAAACGAGCCGTGAAAGTCAATCTAGCTCCGCAACTCGCCCCACATCTGTCCCACTTCGTAATTGCAGGGAACTCCATGCTGAGTACGGAGGTCCCATTGGACAAGCCCTACCTCCTGGCAAGTTGGTTTCCCCATGAAGCAATCCCTATCCGACCTCCTTCTGCAATGGGTCAAGCGTTGCAACTTGCCCGTGGGCCGCATTTCCAAACAGGCTGCTATCCCCAAGCAGACCTTGTTCAATTGGCTTGGGGGGCGTATGCCCCGTTGGCATCCCCAACTTCCAACCGACTTGGCAAGGCTGTCCGCGACACTCGGTCTCACACCCGGAGAGGCCGACGAGTTGCTCCTGGCAGCAGGATGCATTTGCGCTGTCGACACCCCTTACCTCAAAGATCCCACTATGAAAAATCTAACCGCACCCCGTGGATGGTTTCGCGCCGGGAGCCACCCCAAGCAATATGATATGGGGCTCGACCCGTCCGTTTGCTGCAATGAAATGGCCACAGCCCTGGTCCGATCATGCTCGAACACTTCCGATGGTTTCGGGACCCTAATGCAAAGCTGCAAGACCGGTGCGTTTGCCGATACGCGTGTTCGCTTTTCAGCAATGACACGCACCCAGGGTGTAGATGAATGGGCAGGGCTTTGGCTACGGATCGATGGCCCCATTCAAGGAGAGTCCCTCAACTTCGACAACATGCAGGATCGCGCGCTGCGGGGAACGAGCGGTTGGCAACGTCACTCTGTCACCCTCGACGTTCCAAAGGAAACCACCAAGTTAGCTTTTGGTGTTCTACTGAGTGGCCAGGGCAGTGTGTGGATTGCTGACGTGCACATGGAAACTGTCGGGCTTGACGTTCCGACCACGAATCTCAAATTGGACGAACCCAATATCCCCGAAGCACCGGTCAACCTCGCATTCACTGATAAACCCGGTCACCAC
>JAESRM010000287.1 GCA_016764635.1 Planctomycetota bacterium | reverse complement strand
CCCGACAGCAACGGCAACGCCTGCTATGTTACCAAGGCCAACGGTGCCTGAAAGCGCTGTTGCAAGCGCTTGGAAGTGACTGACCTCGCCCACGTCGTCCGGGTTGTCGTACTTGCCGCGCGTAATGGCGACCGAATGCTTGAGGGCGCGCAACTGGATGAAYCCCATGCGCACCGTAAAGAAGATGGCGCCCAGAACCAGCCAGAGAACRGCCAGGGGAATACCCGACTTGTAGACGGTCAGGGTCGGGTTGTCGCCCTTAGTCGAGAGCGTGATCTTGGCGGAGTTCGCCATGATGCCGGCCTCTTCGCCCTGTGCTTGGGCCTCTAGCATGGCCGAGGCTAGGGCTGCATTGCTGACAAGGTTTGCTTCCGTTATATCCAGAACGTTTGAGTTTCCGCCCATGTCATAAAAGAAGAAGCCCGCAATGAACGAGTTCATCGTGCCCATGGCGCCGTCGATTTTCTCCTCGAAGCCGGTCTCCTTGTCCTCTTCCGCCTTCGCAGGTTCCTCAAAGGCGTGGGAGTCGAACGCTATTTGGCCCAAATCCAAGGTCACCGGCACGTTGAGAGAGACTTTGATTGCCTCTTTGGCAGCTTCGGCCTGGTCGTCGATTTTCTGTTTGGCTTCCTTTGCTCCTTCAGTCCCTTCGCCGATCTCATCCYTGGCTTGCTCAGCATCCTTGTCGATCTGATTTGTTCGGCGTGCAGCCTCAAGGATTTGGTCGAACCGGACTTCGATTGGGTTGACCGGTTCCGGGGCGGCCGTTTCTTCCACGGCTTCGTTGGGCGAGCCCGAATCCTGTGCGAGCACAGTGGGCGGGAGGGTGAGGGCCAGGATGGCCAACGAAAGGGCCCGCAGGAGAGGAAGTTTGCGCATGGGGGGTGACGTAGGGGGAATCGGGGCAGGAGGTCCTGCCGACACGAGCATTCTGCCCGAGGGTCCGGATCTATGCAAATCGGGACCGCCGAGCAGGCTGCACAGATGTTACATGCCCGCGCTTCTATCGTTCGCTGTGGGCTCGGCAAAGCGGGGCGACAAAAGCTATAACTGGGCCCATGTGGAACCTCCTGTTGTCGATCGCCCTTGTGACCTTCCCGATTCAGGGAGCCCTTACCAGCCCTAGCAGCGCCCATCGCGCCCACCAAAGTGGATCCGATGCCCATTTGGCGGATTTGGCCCGGGACATTGAGAAGCAGGTCGCGGAGATCCGCGGCATGCCCTTCAAGCGCCCCGTTGAGGTGCGATACGCGTCCAAAGAGACCTTCGTGGAGTACTTCCGCAGCATGGAGCAGCGCATGGGGGGCCATGAGCGGGCCGAGCGCGAGCGCCAAATGGCGGTTCTGTTGCAGTTGATTCCCAGCGATTTGGACGTGAGCGCGGCCCAGGAAGAGTTGCTGGCCGGTCAGGTCGGAGGCTTCTACGACCCGGGCGAGAACATCTTCTTCGTGATGGAGGGGCTCGCCGACGACCTGGTGCGCATCATCATGGCCCACGAGTTGACCCACGCTTTGGACGACCAGTACTACGATTTGGCGGCCAAGGACTTGGAGCTGCTCGGCAATAATGACGCGCTGCTGGCCCACCACGCCGTGATCGAAGGCAGCGCCCAAGTGGTCATGAGYCARTGGYTGGYCCGCAACCTGGGMACCCTCGAYCGCAAGGCCCTGATSGAGTTCCARGAGCARATGGACATGCAGACYYTGACCGATTCCCCGCGCCTGCTRTGGAAGCCGTTYTTGGCYYTRTACGTGCAAGGTCAGGCGTTTCTGAGCAGAAAGGCCAAGCTGTCGATGTTCGCCAAGGCGGACATCGCAGACCTGGATCGGGCCTTCAAAAACCTGCCGGAATCGACCGAGCAGATCCTTCATCCCAAGAAATACTGGGCCAAGAAAACGCTCGATTTGCCCCATGCCGTGCAGCACGATTTGTCGAACCTGCCCGAGGGTTGGAGGGCGTGGCACACGGACGTGCTAGGGGAGTTGTTCCTGGGCCTTTTGAGTGTTCCCCGGGATGGATCCTTGACCCCGATGTCGATTTTGAGCCTGAAGTACACGGACGCGAGTTGCTCCGGCTGGGGTGGGGACCGGGTTCAGGTTTTGGCCAAGGGGGAGGCGCGGGTTTTGGTGCTGGACACCCTCTGGGATACGGAGCAGGACGCCAGCGAGTTCGCCGAGGCCTTGTCCCGCCGGGATTTGCCCAAGGACAGCCAGCCGGGTCGGGCCGAATCCGAGATCGAGTTCCAAGAGGGCTCCCGCTGGGTGCGCTTGGTGTCCTGGAGTGCCAGCTCCCGGGAAGAGGCCAAGGAAGTCGCAAGGCGCATTCCGGCCTCGGCCTCCCGATTGGGTAAGATCTCCGAGCCCCGGCTCCGGGTGGAAGAAAGCGCTGCCAAGTAGTTTCCCCCTCCGCCCCCCGACCCCCAAGTTTGAGCCTCGACGGGTCGGGCATTTCCGGGCCCACCATCGCACACATCCGAGTTCGTAACACGTCCATGCAATTCAATCGCTGCACACTGATTCCCTTCGCGACCACCCTGGTGACCACGGCCTTGCTAGGTGGCTGCGCCTCCAATGGGAGCGACGTGGCCCCGCCCCCGATCCCCGCATCCCTGGTGGGCACCGAGATCTTGGCCGACCCCGTGTGGCCGGCTTCCGGACCCCTCGCGAGTCCCTTCGCCCTCATCGATGTCGAGCGCTACGATATTCAGATCGCGTTGCTGCCCCTCGCGAAAGCGATCAAAGCCCGCGTCACGATTGAATTCCGCGCTACGGGATCCGTTCCCCTGCGCGAGGTGAAGTTGGACTTGGAAGGCCTCTCCGTCCAGTCGGTTGTGGATTCATCCAACCGKGAATTGGARTTCCGTTACGGTGCCGGMGAACTGATYGTGACCCTTTCAAAGGCATTGAATGATGGCGAGAAGGCTGCGCTGACCGTGGCCTATTCAGGGAAGCCCCAGGCGGGTTTGTACTTCGTGCCTTCCGGTTCGGACGGGGATTTGGCGGGCCAGGTCTTCACCCAGGGTGAGTGCGAGGACACCCGTTTTTGGATGCCTTGCGTGGACACAACCCGCGATCGCGCCATTTGGGATATCACCGTGAGCATGCCGGGCGATTGGGTTTCGCTGGCTGCGGGCGACCGACTCTCTTCACAGGTTTCGGGGGACATTCGCACCGAGACCTGGCGCATGACCTCGCCCACGCCGGCCTACTTGATCTCCCTTGTCGCCGGTCGCTTCGATCGTTCCCTGACTTACCAAGGCGGCATACCGATCGAACTTTTGATGCCGGAGACATGGAAGGATCAAGCCCCCGCGTTGGCGCACCTCACCGGTAGAACCCTCGAATTCATGGAGGAATTCACCGGGTACGATTACCCGTATTCCAAGTATGGAACCAGTTGGGTCCAGAATTTCCCTTACGGTGGCATGGAGAATGCTTCCGCCACGACGCTCACGGCCAATAGCTTGTCGGGCCCCAGGGGCCAACGCGATCGTAGCCAGTTGGGCTTGATCGCCCACGAAGCCGCGCACCAATGGTTCGGGGATCTATTGACCTGCGAAGACTGGTCCCAGGTTTGGTTGCAAGAAGGTTTTGCCACGTTTGCTTCCGCTGAATTCCTACGCACCGTGGAAGGCGAAAACGCGTATCTGGCCAAGTGGATGGCCATGCGGGACTCTTTCCTAGCGCGGGACGCTGGCGAAAACCGACGCGGTTTGGTGCATGGAGATTGCATCGACCCCATGGACTTGTTCTTCACTGGGCATGCTTATCAAGGGGGCGCCCTGTTCTTGGGTTACCTACGTTCGCACATCGGTGAGGGGGCCTTCGATAGGGGGGTCAAACTGTACGTGGGATCGAACGCGGGTCGTTCCGTCAACACGGACCGTTTGCGGGATGCATTCGAGCGCGCCGCTGGCCATTCGTTGAGGCGCTTTTTCGACCAGTGGGCCAACCAGGCAGGGCATCCGGAATTCGAAAGCTCTTGGCGCTTCGATCCCGAACGTGGCCGGATTTTGATCCCGCTCAACCAGGTGCACGACCTCGGGGATGGCTTGCCGCCCGCGTTCGCCGGAAGCATGGGCGTTGAGGTCCGCACCGCCGAAGGCCGGACTTACCACCGCATCGAATTCTCCCAGCGGCGTCAAACCATCGAAATCCCGTGCAAGGTTCAACCGACGTGGGTGCGCTTGGATCCTGAATCTGTGCTGCCCGCAATGTTGACTCAGAAGCGCTCCGAGCGGTCGTGGTTGGCTCTTGGGGAGGCGGGTACGGGCCCTGGCGAAGCGGACGACCATCCCTTTGACGTGACCGCTCGCCTGCGCGCCATCCAGCAYTTCCAAGARMACTTGGACGARATTCCGAAGCCKTTRMGSGAMGCGCGYTTGAGTCAGGTGAGGCGCTTGGCCCAATCCGACCCGGACGCGTTTGTCCARGAGAGTGCGATCCAWGCGCTCTTGGYTTTGAGTGGYGAAKCTTCGCGGGAGGCCATGCGCTTCCTCGCTCGCAGCTCGAATCACACCCAGGTGCGCGTCGCGGCACTGGACGCCATGCTCGCTTTGGACCCCGTGGAGATCACCGCGGGTTTCGCCAAGGCAACCTACAACGTGGGCCACTCTTGGAAGGTCATGGGTTCGTCCATGGAGCTTTGGGTGCACGCGGATCCCGTTTCGGCGTGGGAGAAGATCTTGACCGAGAGCGCAACCGACGCGGCCCATGGCCCGTTGGGRCGTATGCTGGCGGCAGGTCGACTGACGTCTCTTGTTTTCTGGGGACCGCCGGGGACCGGAAAGACCACAATGGCGCGGTTATTAGCGGAAAAAACCGATCTGTATTTTGAGCAGATTTCGGCGGTTTTCTCCGGCGTTGCAGACCTTAGGAAATGTTTTGAAGCCGCGGCAGAACGTCGAAAAACGGGCAAGGGGACCTTGTTGTTTGTCGATGAAATTCATCGTTTTAATCGTTCGCAGCAGGATGGGTTCCTGCCTTACGTAGAGAATGGCACAATTATCCTCGTTGGAGCGACGACGGAAAACCCCTCTTTTGAACTGAATGCGGCGTTGCTGTCCCGTTTGCAGGTTCTGACTCTGAACCGTCTGGATGATGATGCGCTGGAAGAATTGCTGGTCAGAGCGGAAAATCAGGAAGGTAAAAAACTGCCCGTAACACCAGAGGCGCGGGGCATGTTGTATGGAATGGCGGATGGAGATGGACGTTATCTGCTCAATCTGACGGATATTCTATTGGGGCTGACCTTTGAGGAGACATTGGATGCGGCGGGACTTGTCAAAGTCCTGCAAAAACGTGCGCCAGTGTATGATAAGGACCGGGAAGGGCATTATAATCTTATCTCCGCCCTGCATAAGTCCTTGCGGGGGTCTGATACGGATGCGGCGCTTTATTGGACCGCGCGGATGCTGGCAGGCGGCGAAGACCCGCTTTATCTGTTGCGTCGTCTTGTGCGTTTTGCGGCTGAGGATATTGGCCTCGCGGACCCAAACGCCCTTGTTCAGACGCTCGCCGCCAAGCAGGCTTATGAGTTTTTAGGCTCGCCGGAAGGGGACTTGCATGTGGCACAGGCTGTGATTTATTTGGGGACCGCGCCAAAATCAAATGCGGTTTATAAGGCCTTTAAATCTGTGACCAAACGAGCGAAAGAAACCGGGTCGCTCAATCCGCCCATGCATATATTGAATGCGCCGACCAAAATGATGAAAGACATGGGCTACGGCAGGAATTATAATTATGACCATGACACGGAGCATGGGTTTTCCGGGCAAAATTATTTTCCCGATGGTTTGCCTCGGGAAGAATTTTACCGTCCGAAAGAACGCGGTTTTGAGCGAGATATCAAAAAAAGATTGGATTATTGGACAAAATTACGGACTGAATTAAAGGGATAGGGGAGAGAGATGATGAAATATTCATTTAAACTGATCATATCACTGATGATATTTGTAGCGAGCTCCGGGGTCGGCATTGCACAAACGAGGCCTTCGGAAGATGCGGTTAGGGCTGTTCTTCAGCAGTTTTTTGATGCTATGCGGGAAGGGGACGGTAAGAAGTTGAGCGCGATAATTCTGCCGGATGCACCGCTTGAAACCCGGACAGGCAGATGAGCAGATATTCGATGTCAGGATAAATGTTGAAGGCCCACTTGCGACGGCATGGGCTCCGTTTACCATCGCCCTTGACGGGGTGATGAAATCTTGCGGCGTTAATCATTTTACATTGGTAAAAATCGCAAACGACTGGAAAGTCGCTTATCTGATAGACACCCATACACCAGATAAATGTCGGGTCAAGTGAGGGCTAGTCCAAGGTAAGTGGACTTAACTTTTGGCTTCTGACGCCCCTTCTTTTGAAAAATCACCCTTGACGAAATCAGATATTTTGATGTTAGGGTTTAAAGATAAAAGAGTGTCCATGATCGGTATCACTGGCACATCCGCATAATGGCCTCGGTCCCGCAGATATTCCATATGCTTCTTACCGTCCTCGGTAAAGGGTTGAAAGATGGAATCTTCCCGGCCATTAAAAGCCAGCGGTTTGATTTTGAATTTTTCGCATAATTCACGGTTAAAGGCCGGGGTTGCCTTGACCCATTTGCCTCCTAGAAACAATTCCGTATAGGCATGCCACGGCATGATATCGCTGCCGATAAATTTTTTCAGCCGTTCTGTGGTGATATGATTCTTCACATCGGCAAAGCCAAGCCGGGCCGGGATACCAAGCACACGGGCACAGGCGGCAAGGAGTGCCGATTTTGGAATGCAAAAACCATGACCTTTTTTTAATGCCGAGCTTGCTTTATAGACGTCTGGCTTGGTGTAATCCACATAGGGGGTATAGGAAATATCATCGCGGATCCGGTCATAAAGAGCGACGGCCCGGTCAAGATCACTGTCGATTCCCTTGGTGATATCTTTCGCATAGGCAATGATATTTTTATCGTCGCTGTCAACAAATTCGGCCGGCATAAGATATATGGGGACAGACATAATTTATTCCTGAATTTATTTTATTTGAACAGATAATCCCGGGTGAGGGGGACCGCATCTTGCCGTTTTGCCAATTGGAATTGAAAGACCACATGGCCCAGATTTCGGAAAGCACATTCGGCACTGGCCAGATAGAAATCCCACATACGGAAGAAACTATCGTCATATAGCTTAACAATTGTGTCTTTGTTTTTATGGGTACGCAGACGCCATTCCCGCAAAGTATCCGCATAATGAATGCGCCAGATTTCCAAATCGGTTATATAAAGCCCTGCCTTTTCAATGATAGGGGTAATCTCCGACAAGCTGGGGGCATAACCGCCGGGAAAGATATATTTTATTGTCCAGGGATCGGTTGATCCCGGCCCATCGGCCCGGCCAATGGTATGGATCAGAGCGACACCATCGTCTTTCAGGCTGTCATAAACCTTATCAAAATAGGTTTGATATTGCCGCCGTCCCACATGTTCAAACATGCCCACAGA
>JAESRM010000286.1 GCA_016764635.1 Planctomycetota bacterium | reverse complement strand
AGGGCCTGATGATCACCCTGGCCGTGCTCGTGCTCATCCAGCACAAAAATTTCTGGTTGGCCCGCGTCGGGCTTTGGATCGCCGCTGGCGCGTATACAGCTTTGAACCTGTATCACCTGAGCCTGTTCTAAAAGGGCGATTGAGGCCCCCGAAAGGCGCGGACTATTGTTCCGTCCCGGTGGGCGATGGTAGGCTGGGCCCATGCGTATTCTGATCGTTTCGCCCGGATCCTTGGCTGTGCCTGGGGGCAACACCAGCTCCATTTTGCGTTTGCAGGTGGGGTTGCGTGGTTTAGGGCATGAGGTTCAGACCTGTGATGCGGGGGCGGTGGACCTTGCGCATTATTCGCCTGGGCAGTTTGACGTGGTGCATGGGTTTCATGTGCGCAAGGGCGGGCTGGTGGCCTTGGAAATCGCGCGGGTTTGTGGTGCGCGTTTGGTGGTGACGCTGACGGGCACCGAAACCTCTTTGGATTGGCTGGATGGGGAGCGGCGGGCGCAGGTTCAGGGCGTGCTCGATCGGGGTGCTTTGGTGATCGGTTTGCGGGCTTCGCATTTGCAAGAGTTGCGCGAACTGAGCGGGTTGCCGCTGTGCGATGCCGTGGTGATTCCGCAGACGATTCATGTGGGCACCGGGGCTTTCGATTTGCATGGGGAGTTGGGGCTCGATGCTTCCCAGCGTTTGGTTTTACTGCCGGGTGGTTTGCGTCCGGTTAAGGCACAGGATTGGGCCATGCTGGCATTGGAGAGCATGGGGGATTCGGGCACGCCCTGGCATTTGGTTTTGATGGGGCCGGTTTTGGACGAGGCGTTTGCAGACGATCTGTTGACGCGCGTGCGGGCTCACGGTCGGGCCCATTATCCTGGGTCGATTTCCCAGGAGTCCATGGGGGCGTGTTACGCGGCCTGCGATCTGGTGCTGAACACCAGCGAGACCGAAGGCGAGTCCAACGCGGTTCTGGAGGCCATGCAGGCCGGGCGCGTGGTTTTGGCCCGGCGCAATGCGGGCAATGCGGCGCTGATCGATGATGGGCGCAATGGGGTCCTGTTTGAAACCCAGGCCGGATTGCAGGAAGGCTTGAGCAAATTGCTGGCGGACGGGGATCTGCGGGGCACCTTGGCGGGGGCGGCCCAGGAGGATGTGCGGGCGCGGGCGGACCTTTCGCTCGAGATTCAGGCCCACCTGGGGGCCTACCAGGCTGCCCCGATTCCGGGCATATAACCCGTATGCCGGACAGGGGCCTGCCGGGGCCCTGGAGATCCCACTTTCTTGGCCAGGAGCGGGGAGGACTTTGGAAGAATGCGGTCCCAGGTTCGTACCTTCCGCCAATCGCCCCAGCCCGCTTCGCTTTGCCCCCCGTGACCTCCCCCCAGAACGCCGCCGACCGCCGCCCCCACGTGCTCGTGACGGGCGGGGCTGGTTTTATTGGGGCCTATGTGGTGGCTTGTTTGCTGGAGAAGGGGGCCCAGGTATCGGTGATYGACGACCTGTCCACCGGGAGCTTGGATCGCCTGCCCACTGACGAAGGGCTGCGCATCGTGGTCGGCGACATGAACGAAGCGGGGCCATGGAGTGAAGTTTGGCAGGKTGAAWCTCCCTTCACGCGCATTCTGCACCTGGCTGGRCAYGTGGGSGTGCGCCGGGTGCTMGGWGATCCGSATGGCTGCGCGGAGAGCCATCGCGCCATGGCGCAGACGTTGGTCGAGACCTTGAACGCCATGGAGCCTGTTGCGCGGCCGGGTTTGATCGCGGCTTCCTCCAGCGAGGTGTACCGGGCCAGCGAAGAGTCCTTGAGCGAGGACTCGCGCGTTTGGAACAARRCGGATGAGGGTTGGGGGMAAGGACGWTGGGCTTATGCSGCCTCSAAGCGGCTCGCGGAACAAGGRTTTGAAGGGGTTGGACCTGAAGTGTTGAAYGTGCGGCTTTTCAATGTGGTCGGRCCCRGRCAGAACGCMGAGAGCGGMATGGTYTTGCCGMGKTTTGTAGAAGCGGCGCGTTTGGGTGAGGCCTTGCATGTTTACGGGAGCGGAAAGCAGGTGCGCACTTTTGGTCATGTGTCCTGCATTGCAAAAGACCTGAGCGAACTTTGCCTGCGCTCTGACATGCCCACCGGCGTGCTCAACTTGGGCGGCACGGCCACCACGCAAATCGAAACGTTGGCCCGTACGGTTTTGCAGGAGGCCGGGTTGGGCGATGAACTGCTGCGCTTCGTGGATCCTGCCGTAGAACTGGGTTCCACCTTCGAAGAGGTCGTGCACCGCATCCCGAATCTAGATCGCGCCCGGGCCTTGGGCCTGGTGCAATCCCCCTGGAGTCTCAACGAAATCGTGCGCGACGCTTGGTCGCGCCACGGGGTTCCCAGCCCCGGCTGACCACCATGCGAATAGCCCGAATTCTGACGCGCCTGAACCTGGGCGGACCCGCGCGCCAGGTCATGGAAAGTGACGTGCGCTTGATCGGCATGGGGCACCAGGTGCGTGTCTATTGCGGCAAGCCAGAGCCAGGCGAAGGGAACTTGGCCCAGCAACTTCAAGCGCAAGGTGTTGAGGTCGTGCGGGTGCCCGGATTGCAGCGCGCGATTTGTCCGTTCAGGGATCCGTTCGTGGTGCGCTTCCTGCGCCGGGAGTTGCGCGAATGGGGCCCYGACATTGTGCACACCCACGCATCCAAGGCCGGTTGGGTCGGCCGGTTGGCCGCCCGTGGCCTTGGGGCTCGGACGGTGCACACGTTCCACGGGCACGTTTTTGATGGGCACTTCTCGCGCATCACGACCCAGGTTTTGATTCGTATCGAACGCTTCTTGGCGCGTCGCACAGATGTGCTGGTGGCGGTCAGTGAGGCCACACGGCGCGAGTTGGTGGCCAAGTTCGTGGCGCCGGTCAAGCACATTCAGGTCGTGTATGGGGGCGCTGACGTTTTAGGCTTGGTGGAGGCCGATCGAGGTAAAGCGACCCTGCGCGCTAAATTGGGCTTGGGTGAGGATGACCTGGTGATCGGTGTCCTGGGCCGTTTGGCACCTATTAAACGTACGCATTTGGCCTTGGCTGCTTTCGTGCAAGCCTGGCCGGATTTGCCGCGAGCTCGGCTGGTCTTCATCGGGGAAGGTTCCGGACGCCTCAGGCTGGAGCAGGATTTGAAAAAGTGCGCACCTGAGATCAAAGCGAGCGTGTTTCTTGCGGGTACATGGGCGAACATGGCGCAAATGCTGCCGGATTTGGATCTCTTGCTTTCCGCTTCCCACCACGAGGGCTTGCCCATTTCCATGGTGGAGGCCGGCGCGTGTCTTGTGCCTAGCGTGGCCACGCCCGTGGGCGGCGTGGGTGAATTTGTGGTGCCTGGCTTCACCGGTTGGATCGGAAAGGACGTGAACGAGCTGGCCCGCGGGCTGGTGGTCTTGGGCCAGGATGAAAAGCTACGCGCGCGCTTGGGTGCGGAATCCAGGGCCTTGGCCCTACGGCAGCACGAGGGCGGCGATTTCGCCGAACGCTTGGAAGGGCTCTACCTTGAGCTTTTGGGGAACCCCCTATGAACCTGCTGATGATCAGCGGGGACCGGCAGATTGTGATTGGCGAGAAGGGTCCCTTCTATTCTATGCAGGCTGAGTTTTCGCGCTACTTCGATCGCATCGATGTGATCTGTCCGCAGCCCAGCGGTCCGATCAAGGTCGAGAAGATTCATGGCAACGTGCACTTTCACCCGGCTGACGTGCCCAGCAGCGGCATGAAAGGATTTGTCAAACGCAAGGGCGCGCAACTTTTGCGTGAGCATGGGCACGGTCTGTTGGTCAGTCACGATTATGGGCGCTTCGCAAATGGACGCGGCGCTGCATGGTTGGCCAAGAAGTTCAACCTTCCGCACGTTTCCGAGTTGCATCACATCCCCGGCGAACCGGTGGCGGAGAGCATGGGTGAGCGGTTGGAGCGATTTTTGGCGAAGCGTTTCGTGGCTTGGGCCAGGTCGCGCGTGACCGCTTTTCGCGTGGTGAACCCGGGCCATATGCCGCGACTGCTTCAATCCTGGGGCGTGCCGCGTGAGAAGATTGCAGTGCTGCCTTCGCAGTACTTGGATCTAACGATCTACACTCCGGAGTGCGCACCCGCCACGCGCTCCTATGATCTGATTTTTGTCGGGCGCATGGTCGACAACAAGGGCTTGGGCCGAATTGTCAGTGCCCTGGAAATGTGCGCCGCGCGCGGCAATGTTTGGCGCACGCTGTTTGTGGGCAAAGGACCCCTGCGGGAAGCCATGCGCGAGCGGGCGGGCCGCTCGGGTTTGGCCACGGAATGGATCGAATGGGTGGATTCCCCGTCGGACCTGGCGGATTTGTACCGGGCTTCCCGGGCGGTGGTTTGCGCTTCGACCTGCGAGGGCGGGCCGCGTTTTACCGTGGAGGCCATGGCATGCGGGGCACCCTGCATCTCCACCCCGGTGGGCATCATGGAAGACCTGTTGGCGGATGGGTCGGCCGGCAGGTTGTGCGGATTTGATGTGAGCAGTTTGGCCCAAGCTCTGGATGCCGTGCTCGGGGATGAACCCACCCGTAAGACCATGGGCGATGCCGCCATCGAACTGGTCAGCGTTTATGAATACAGTCAAGCGATCGAGATCTATGCGAATGGTCTGCGTCGCTTGGCAGGACAAGAGGAACGAAAGATATGAAACTGGTTTTTGTCACGCAGGTTTATGACGTGCAGGATGCTGTGCTCGGCTTTGTGCCCGAGTGGGTTCGAGGCCTGGCTGCCCATACGGAGCACGTCATGGTTTTGGCCCTGGAGGTCGGGGACCTGGGCGATTTGCCGAGCAACGTGGAAGTGCGCCGAATTGGCCGCAAGGGCAARGTGGGGCGCTATCTGCGCTACCGTCGCTTCCTGCGCACGGCCCTCAGCGAATTGGGCTATGACGCTTTGTTGGCGCACATGGTGCCGCGCTACGCCAGCCTGGCCGATGGCATCGTTCGCAAAAACGGCGGCCGGAATTTCCTTTGGTACACCCATAAGGGCGTGGACGCACGGCTCTTGAGGGCGGTTTCCCTGGTGGACAAAGTCTTCACCGCTTCCGACGAATCCCTGCGAGTGGACACGCCTAAAAAAGTCGTGACTGGCCATGGCATTCACGTGCAGCACTTCGCCGGCGAGCGTACCACCGAGCAGCGCGAAGGGCCCCAGCTTTTGGCAGTGGGGCGCTTGACGCCCTCCAAGGATGCGCACACCACGATCAAGGCCCTGGCTGAGCTTCGCTCCCGGGGCATTCCCGCCACCCTCAAATGGATTGGTGCTGGACTGGTCGATGCGGATGTGAACTACGCGCGCGAGGCCTTGCACCAGTGCGAGATCAACAAACTCACGCACCATGTGGATTGGATGGGCGCCGTTCCCTACCGTAAAATCGCCCAGCATTATCTGAACGCGGACTTCCTGGTCTCGAGCAGTCGTACAGGCAGCGTGGACAAGGTGGTGCTGGAAGCCATGGCTTCGCGTTTGCCTTTCATTGCATCGGGTGAGGCTTACGCGCCCCTGGTGACCTCGCTCGGTGAAGTGGCGCAGGACCTGGCTTTCCCCGAGGGGAACCACGTGGCCCTAGCGGACCGCGTGCAGAAGCTTTGGGAGCAAGGTGCCGAGAGCCGTGCCAGCCTGGGCCAATCCTTGTGCGATATTGTGATTCGCGAACATGAGGTTGACGACCTGATGGGACGTTTGGTGCAAGCCATGGAGAAAGGTTCCTAGCCGATGGCCGAAGCCCTGGCCCAGTGGAGCGCACCCGTGCAGCGCGTGCTGCATTGGATGATGCGGCAGGTGTCCAGCGCGGGTGTGTTGACGTGCCCCGAGCACGGCATTGAGCACACGGGTAAGAATGCTGGGGCGGTGGTGATGGCCTGCGAATTGGCGGGTTTGGGCGTGGGGGATACCGAAGAGCTTTTCGCTTTTGCCAAGCAGCAGAGCTTGCGCATCGCGGGTCGTTTGGAGCGCGAAGGGGACAGCACTTGTTGGACCTTTAGGCCCGGACGACACGATCCATTCAACTGTTCGAACAGCGTGATCGATGGCGGTGCTTGCAGCGCCGCACTTGGGACTTTTTTGGAGCGGTTCGGAGAGCGGCTGACCGCCGAGGAATTTGAAGTGCTGCAAAGCGCGTGTGTTTTGCACGCGCAGACGTACCTGCGTTACGCCGCGTTTGACAAGGGCATTGCGGCCCAACGGGCTTGGGCTTTGACCGGAGTGGCCAAGGCTTTTGGCCAGTCCGGCCATGAGGTGCTGCGTTTTGCCACGATCGAAGGCGCACGGGATATTTGCGGAATGATGCACGCGGACGGCAGTTTTGCGTATCACCCGCTCGCACAAAAACCCGGGCATGAAGGGGCCAGCGATGTTTCGGCCTTTTATCAATCACGGCCCACGGCCTTCGTTTTGTTCGCCTTGGAAACGGTGGGTGAAGATCCCGCAGCAAGCGAGTGGGCGGGGCCGTTGGTCAAGCAGCTTCGTTTCCTGGCGGCTTTGTACGGACCGGGTGGTTTGAAGGTCGGTGGCATGGAAGCCAAGCCCTGGTACCACGGCGCGGAATATGAGGTGGCCAGTCATCCTTTCGATGTTTATGCGCTGGCGCGCGGAGCGCGGCTCTTTGGGGATGCGGATTTGGCKCGGGCGGCGTTGGSTTCTTTTGATGCTTGGGCTGAGCACTTGTCGAGCGATGGGCACCCGCAGAGTCACAAACCAGGGCCTGGTCGGGGCCGTTCCTATCAATGCACAACCTTCTGGGCGGGCCACACCGAATGGATGGCGCGTGCCATTTCAGACCTGGCTTGGATCGCTGAGCAAGGGCTTGCCCAAGGCGCATCGCCGGTGGTGGAGCCCACCCTGACCTGGTTTGAGAATGCGCAGCTGGCGCGTTTGGAGGATGCGTGCGTGGTGGCCTGGGTGCGGGGTTCGCGGCCCAGCAATAACTTGGATCACGGCAGTCGCGTTGGGGGTTGTTTGTTGCGCGTAGTCGATAAGCAGAACGGGCAAGAACTCCTGCGGCGCAGTGTTTTAGGTTGGAATCACGAAGGTGAATGGCAGCTCAGCACGGGGTGGTTTTCACTGGCGAGGGCTTGGGTGCTGAACAAAGAGGAGCTGCGTTTTTCTGTTTGGAAAGCGCGCAATGCCCGGCGCACGCGGGGTTGGATCGCGGCAGGGGGCCAGCTCATGTACGCCATGGGATACGGCATTTTTGGGTTTGCTACGGCATGGGCTTCCAGCGCATTTGCTAGCCGAGCGACTTTGACCCGACAAGGGACCGGCGTGAAGCTGCAGAGCGGCTTGAGCCGGCCCGGGGGCGAGGCGTGCTCAGGCTTTAAGATCGAGCGAGAGTTCCTTGTGGATGGCCACGGCTTGCTCGTGGTCGAAAGTGTGCTCGAGGGGGAATTGAAAGGCAAACGGGACTACCGATTGCCCGCGCATGCCGAAGAGGTGTCTGTGGAAGCTTCTCGGGTGAGTTATCGCCTGGGTGGAAC
>JAESRM010000157.1 GCA_016764635.1 Planctomycetota bacterium | reverse complement strand
GGAGCGGCTTGGCCATGCCCTCAAGATAGCACCTGAGAGGCTCTCTGAGGCCCTCTCGCTGGCTTCCTGACTCACCAAGACGGGCAGTCCCGGATTTCGGCCCGGCGCCCATGCCTTAGGCTGCGAATTCATTGGGCAATTTCCTCAACAAAGGGGCAGGCACTGATTGACGAGGCGCCTTCAAGCTACTAAAGTCCTCGTCCCTTAGGTCGGGGCGTGGCGCAGCCTGGTAGCGCGCTGCAATGGGGTTGCAGAGGTCGGAGGTTCGAATCCTCTCGCCCCGACCATTTACATTTGGCCTATACTTAGGCCTCACGGTGTCGATAGGCGGTTCCGCCTAACCTGCGCGTCGAATGCGACCTGGCAGTGCGACCCTCAGTTACATGGTTCCAGCCATGCAAACCAAGGGACATGCAGCATGCAACGTCGCAAGAAACACGAACCGCCCGTTCTCAAGCGCAACAAAAAGGGCGGTGCCTACGCCTACATCGATGGTCGCCAGAAATGGTTCGGCGCCTACGATGACCCCGAGACGCACAAGCGCTTCGCCTACTTCCTCGGGTTGTGGGCGGCGAACGGAGGGGTCGCTCCTTCGGAGGATCTCCTAGAGAAGGCGATCACTTGTGAGAGTCTGGTCGCCCTCTACTTGGCCCACTGCGAATCGCACTACCGAAGGCCGGATGGAACGCCAACGGGGGAAACTCAGCAGTTTGCTTACACGGCCAAGCCTCTACTCGACCTTTACCGGCATCTTCCTGTGCAGAGTTTCAGCATCCATTGTCTGAAGAGGGTTCGCGAGAGGATGGTCGCATCGGGCTTGAGCAGGATCACCGTCAACCAACGCATCTGGCGCCTTCGCCGAGTGTTCCGATGGGCTGCTGAGGACGAGCTCGTTTCGCCGGATCTTCTCGCTTCCCTTTCCGTTCTTCGATCCCTGCAGGAAGGTCGTACCGAGGCCCCGGAAACCGACGCGATTGGTTCCGTGTCCGAAGAGCACTTTCTGGCTGTCTTGCCGTACCTTCGTGCGCCTGTTCGAGCCATGGCGGAACTTCAATGGTGGACGGGCTCGAGACCGGGAGAGATGAGGGAATTCAGGCTTGCTCATCTCTCCAAGACCGAGGGCAAGGTGTGGCTATACACCCCGCCTCAGCACAAGACGAGGCATCGAAACAAGAGTCGTTTCATCGGGATCGGTCCTCGAGGGCAGGCAGTGCTGAAGCCATACCTCATGCGAGTCCCTCACCCCAATCCGGATGTTCCTCTGTTTTCCCCGCTCGACGCCATGAAGGAGAGGCACCTGCTGGCTCGAGCAAACCGGAAGACGCCCCTCTCTCCGAGAGCGGAGGAACTTGCACGAGCCGGCGACAGCAAGACGAGTCAGAATTTTGGCGATCACTACTCACGATCCGCGTACCGCCATGCGATTCAACGCGCATGCCGACGCGCCGGCGTTCCGGAGTGGTCCCCCCACCAGATACGACACTCGGCGGCGACCCGGATTGAGGCTGCTCTTGGAAGAGAAGAGGCCCGCATCGTTCTGAATCACTCCTCATTGGACGCAACCGAGGTCTATCTTGATCGCGACATTCGCAAGGCTCTTCTGATCATGGAGCATCTGGGCTAGCCTTGACGTCAGATGAAGACCTCTATCCCGCCCCATCAACGAATCTGCGAGAGTCCGCGCTCTCGGGAATCGGGACCTCCGTGGCGCCACATGCTGGATGTCCTTCAAATGTCCCTTTTGGAAGTGCCTGTGCGCAGGCCCTACATCTACCTCGTGGCTAGATCACTGATGACACAGCGTCATGCCATGACGCAAGGAGGATTGCGCTAATGGTTATTTTCTGTGTTCGGACAGGTGGGCGAACGCACATCATGCAGACTGCGGGCGAAAAACTGAATCCCGCTGACGTTCCCTTCCTGTTTCTATCTCATGGAGGCGAAGACATCCCGATACGCAGGGGATGGAACTACTACGGATTCAATAGTGAGACAGGAGAGCACCACTCGGAACCTGCAGGGGAGGCTGACTCTCTTCGGGCGAAGTTCTTCGTCGTCCTTGGGCTCTCGACCCCGTGGAAAGCAAACTTGGAGCCAGATTTGGCGGATCCTCCGGTCGGCGACCAGTCCCGCCCAGCGCAGGCGCTTGTCCAAATCTTCCGGCGTGGTGTTTTCTATCGCGTGGCAATCTCAACCGATGGATTCGAAGACCTTGCTGTCGAGTTCTTCTTCGACGACTCTGTGGTTCGAGCATTGGATGGCTGTTTCGTCCGAATCATGCCCGGGATGGAGATCATGAGCGTGACGGACGGAGTGCCGGATAAGCAGCCCCCTCTCAGTTGGCTTGAATTCGTAATCTGGGCTGCTTCGCTACTCGGGCTAGACCCAGAAGTCTTGCTCTCTCCTCGGCGCAGCCTTCCGACAAAACGCGGTCCTTCAGGAGGCGAATTGGCCAGATCCGTCCCACGAGGATTCCGAGAGGTGATCTCGGCGACGGCGGTTGCTGTGGACGACAAGCAAGCGAGGGCACGGGATGCTGTAGAGCAGCGGCGTTGGCTGTCCAGTGGCGTGGGCTTGACGGAATTGCTGGATTCGAGGCATGGTGTCGTCATGCCAATTGAAAGGCCGAACTTGCGGCCGGAAGAGATCATCAACGTCGACGAATACGACCTCTCAATGAGCGTTGGGGCTTCGCTCGCCGGGATTGACAAAGCGGCCCTAGCCGCGGCAGAGGAAGCCGCCATTCCTGCTGCTGATGTCCTTCTTGAGGATCTGCAACGATTGCTGGCGGATCATGAAGCTGGCTTCAACGCTGTTCGAGATGCAATCAAGACGGCGACAGAGCCACTCGCCCAGGTTCTCCAGGCATACCTGCGGGGATTCCAAGGCAAAAGCCTCGACCCCGTGGCGCGTGACAAGTACGCGAAGGGCCTTTCGGCACTTCTTCTTGGTTTGGATCGGGGATTGCGGTGTAGCAGCGAGGGCTGCGAGTTGCCCGCCCGACTACGTCGCAAGAAGAACGAGTCGTTCGAGTTCACGCACGAGGGCAAGACCTCAGGTCACGGCGGCCAGCTCGTGGTCCCGGTCGACCTGACGATTATTAGTAGGGACCGGTCGTAAGACACTTCTGACAGGGCGGTTAGGTTCGGTTTGTCAGGAAATAGCCAAAAGTTTGGCTACCGTAGCCAATTGCTGGGGTATAGACGCATGGAAGGTAATCCTCTCATGCAAGAACAAGAGTCAACACCCCTGCTCATTCAGGTCAGTAGCCCCAACGGCCGCATTGGTCTTCAGTCACTCCCCGCGCAGCGGCAAGCAAGAGTCTATGAATCGGACCTGACCTTTGCGGCATCCCTGCACCGCGACTGTGTCTTGCTCGATCACTTCAGCGCATGGGATGGCAAGAGCAGGTTCCGTCACTGGACAGTGAGTGACAGGTGCAACTTGTTTGAACGTTTGCACGCCCACCTGTTTCAAGGGCGGAGTAGCGAGTGGCTCGCCAGCGCCTACGCCAGTTGCGGAGAAGAGGGGCGATGATCATCCGATTCACTCCGCCGCATGTGGAGCCAACGGACATTGGCGACTTTCTAACCGACGTTGAGCTCAGCAAACGACTACCAGGTCGCCCCAACGCATCCACGATTCGTCGTTGGGCGCTCAGAGGTGTGCTCGTGACCCGAGAGGACGGCTCGGAGGCAAGGCTCTGCTTGCCTTATCGAAAGGTCGGCCAGCGGATTGTCACAACCCAATCATGGTGGGAGGCGTGGATCGCCCTCCAAACACGACTCCGCGAACTCGCGTTGACTCATCAAGCCTCCCCCGTGAAACGGGCTCGCAAGAGCACCGCCCGCACCAACCAAGGCGAGTGTCGAAGTAAGCCGCCGGCAATTCTGTCCCGGTTCAATCTATCCCCAGACCAAGCGGAAGGGTGAGCCCTTCATCGCACTCCTAGAGGAAACCAATCATGAGCACAGATCATCCGACACCAAACAAGACCTTCGATTCAGTCGTCGCGGACCTAGCCGCGCAGCTGGCAATTCTCGAACAGGAAGAGTCGGAAGCAGCGGCAGCGGTGGCATCCACAAGAGCTCGTCGCAAACAGGTCGCCGCCGCTCTGCGAGCTCTTAGCGCTCCATCCGGAAAAGCGAAGCGCAACGGTGTCAGCAAGCAAGATGCAGTCGACGCGATTGCAGAGACCCTCGCTGACCACCCGGGGTTCGAGGGAGACGAGCTAAAGGACGCTGTAAAAGCCCGCCTCAAGGCAAGAGGGAAACCACTAACCGGACTTCACCTCGTGTTGGGCGCAGCACTGCGCGAGGCTCAACAAGCACAACCTCGCATCACCGTTGATGTAGAGGGACCCCAAATTTCCCAACAAGGAGCTAGTCATGACAGCAGAGACTAATGATTCAATCGCGGCCCTCCGGACACAAGTACGGGCAACTAGGGCGGACCCTGCCCCCGTCTGTTTTGTCATCGACAATTCGGCATCCCTAAAGGGAATGTACGGTTTGACCGGCCTGACGAAGGCGCAGGCTGTACACCAAGCCACCGACCGCTTGGTCCATGCACTGGCAGACTCCTCGATTGAGGGTAGTGACCTAGTCCAGCGCTTCAGCGTTCGCTTGTTGACCTTTGCCACCGACGCTCAGCCCCTGGATCCGAAGCATCCCGGATGGCGCTCGATTGAAGACATCGCGAAGCACCCATACTCGGTCGATAGCGATGACTTCCCCGTCAATTACATACCGCCGCTAGAGCCGAATGGTCGGACCAACGCAAAGGCAGGAGCTGACCTGGTACTCGAGGACTTCCGACCCGAGGGCATGTACATAACAATCTGGGATGGCGGTTGGACGGGAGAGGATCCCGGCGAATCAATGAAGAGGATCCGGGATGGAGCTCATAGCTCCCATGTCTTGATCACGGGTTCTGAGTGCGCTCCCGAGGTGATCTTCCCCACTAGTACCGATGACTTGCCGCAGACAAAGCAGGCCAGAGAACTCTTTGAGTGGTCCAGCCCGCTCTCGATCCAGGAGATAGAGCAGGCTCGCGAGTTCGGTCTCGACGCACGGCCTGGATCGAGGAGCATGATTCTGAATGCCTCTCCAGAAGTCTTGTTGGCATTCATTGATATGGCAACAAGGTCGGTTGAGGACACGTTTTTCGGGCGCGATCTCTCACTAGGTGAATCTCGATGAGAGTTACAAGCACCACGTTCCAACTGGGGAAGGACGGATCGGGAACTCAGGACCGTTATGCCGTAATCATCGGCCGCACACCCGCCGTAAGGGTCCTCATCGCAGATGGTGCTGGGACGACATACCGGTCCGGAGAGTTCGCGGAAGAGCTTTGTCGAGCGGGTTCCAAGCAGCGTGCTCTGAGCGGCATGACATTCGACAAGGCTGTTCGGGAAGCAGCGGCTCGATGGACAGCGGCCAATAGGCCATCCCGAAAGAGCCCGTGGTGGGAACGGAAGTCCTACACCAAGGGTGCAACTGCTGCCTTCCTCTGCCTCGACATTGTCTCGCCAACTCGATGGGCTGCTCGCGCTGTAGGGGACTGCCAACTCGTCGTGGAACCAAACGGTGTCAAGTCTCGGCGCCTTTGGCCGTTCACCAAGTCCACAGACTTTCCGAAGCTCCCTCTCCTCTTGAGCGCGAAGCAGAGGGTGATCATGACTCCTCATCTAATGGCAACCCGTGGACGAGGCCGACGCGGGTGGACGTTTTATGTGATGACGGATGGCCTAGCAGAGGGAGTTCTGAGGATGAGTGAGCATGGGCTCGATCCCTGGAAGAGCCTGCGAGCGCTATCGGGAGACGAGGAGTTTGAGGACTTCGTTGAGAATCTCTACGAGGTCCTGCCGGACCACAAGCGCGATGACATGACGCTCGTTCGGTTGGAGGTGCTCTGATGCCTACGAAATTCCCCACCGAGGCATCCTATGTCAAGGCGCTTCGCGTTCCTGGATCCGTGCTTCCAGGGTACGTGCTAGAGACAAAGCTAGAGGGCGGAGTTCGTCGGCCTTCATGGAGAAAACGCAGCCGCTCTCTCACGCTTCGACTGTCAAATGGCTCTGACACCAAGCTGGCAAAGCTATACCTCCGGGGATCCCCCAGGAAAGTCAGAAGCCGACTCTCTGCAATCCACAAGGCGGTCGATAGATTGAGCAAGGCCTTGCCGGCTGTGCTCCCATTCGACTACCTAGCAGACGGCGTCAAGTTGGAAGATGGCTCTTCGTGGCCCGTGCTCCTGATGCCGTTTGTCGCGTCGGTCACACTAGAAGAATCTTTGGCCGCCCTTGTCGCTCGCAAAGACGGTGCAGCACTGCAGCGCCTGGCTGGGAACCTCGGGTCCCTGTTCGTAGCCCTTGAGCAAAGGGGTGTCAGCCACGGGGACATCGACATCGACAACATCCTTGTCGAGGCTTCCGGCGCTTTGCGCCTGGTCGACTTCGACAGTCTGTACTSCAAGGAGACGGCCCATCTAGGGGCAAGCGAGGCGGGCAAGCCAAATTTTTGCTCCCCGAGGCGCAAGGCGCAATGGGGGGCCTGGATCGATCGGTTTTCACACTGGCTTCTGTATGCGTCCGTCCTTGCGCTCTCTCTGGACCAGGGTCTTTGGGGTTTGAAGGAGGGGCGGCAGGAACTGCTCTTTGTCAGCCAGGACTTCATCGGCAAGGGCACACGCATCTCTGTGATGAAGCGTTCGGGCGATTCGGCCGTCCGTGAAATCGCAGGCCTGCTCGAGCGCCTTTGGGCTCTGCCATTCGACGAACATCTTGATCCCCTAGCTTTGCCAGCAAGCTACACAGAGCCCAGCATTGAATCCTGGGCGCGTTGCGCACTGGGCCGGAAGGCCCGGCAGTCCTTGCCTGAGTACGTGATGAGACCACAAGCCAAGTCACCGAAAAGGGGGCCGGCTGTCAGGACATGTCGCGCTGGCGAAGAAATCGAATGGTGGAAGCGCGGACCACGTTCCACCAGGTTCGCAGCCGGTGTAGACGCCGTAGACACAGTGAGGGAAAGGAGATGAGGCTCTCTGTCCAGCGACGGAACGACAGACATGTAGACGCCGAAACTCGAGCAGTGCCACCGGCTTCGGTCCGATCTGCGTCATTCCTTCCTGCACCAAAGGTGCATCGGGTGTGTGTTCCTAATCTTGTCAAAACCCTCTTCCCCCTCAGGCTCGGTACCCAAGTCCCCTGCTAAAGAAAACAATGAGACCTTCAACACAAAGCAAGACACCAATCAGCTTCCGCCTTCCTCGGCTCTTGTACTCACTGCTGCAAAGCCATGCCGAGCAGTCGGGTCTCAGCATTCATGCGTGTGCACGAGACTTGGTAACAGCTGAGCTCCAGGCCGAGCACAAGCGTGAACTTGAGTTGCGCCTGAACGAGATCAGTCAGGAGGCCGTGGACTTGCGCCACGACCTAAGCACGGTCATAGAGCTAATCCTCATCAACATCGCGAACATCCCCGAAGCCCAAGTG
>JAESRM010000285.1 GCA_016764635.1 Planctomycetota bacterium | reverse complement strand
GCCCACCTCTTCCTCCTCGTCCGAATCCTCCTCATCGGAGTCCGCGGCCTTCTTGGGGGCGGCTGCGCGCTTGACGGGCTTGGCTACGGGCTTTTTGACGCCCGCTTTTTTGGCGACCGGCTTGGCGGCTGCTTTCTTCGGGGCCGGGGCCTCGGGCGCGGAGTCTCCGCCTGCGGCAGCGGCTTCGTCGGCCTTGCGTTGGGCGATCAGGCGCTCCTTCATGGAAGGGCCTTTCTTCTTGCCGGAGGGCTTGTGTTCTTCGAAGCCTTCGGGCTCGTTGCCTTGGTTGCTAGCGGTCATGGGAAGTCAGTGAGAGATGTGGGAGGGGCGATGGGGTGAGGGTTTGGCCCCCTGGGGAGGAGCCGGTTGTGTTCGGGGCGGCTATTCGTCCTCGTCTTCGGGGCGAACAGTGAAACGCTTGAAGCGGCGGTCGTACCAGCCAAACCACTGCTTGAGCCCTGATTCCTGCCGTTCGCGCGTGGCGCCCAGCAGTTCGGAGACGTCGAAGGTGGTGCGGTGCCCGGTGATGCGGCCCAGGGCCTTGCTCATCAGGTTGATTTCGACGGCCTGGTCGGTGGTCTCCAGGGGCGTGACCGCGATGTAGGTGAGCAGGGCCGGGATGGCGGGCTTGCCGATCTCCTCGAGCCTGCGGATGAGCAGGAAGGGTTTGCTGTCGGGATCCGCGATCTCCTTGATGATCGAGTCGATTTCGTCGCGCAGTTCCTGGGGCGTTTCATCCATATAGGGGATGGCTCGCACCTTGCCTTCGATGACGATGGAACCGTCGGAGAGCGTGGTTTGCTCGTACTTGCGCGCGCGTTTTTTCTTGGCGGCGGCGGCGATTTCTTCGGGGCTCAGCCAGCGCATCCAGCGGAAGGCCTTGTAGCCGGAGCCGCGCTTGATCAGGTGCCATTCCACGTGGCGGTTGCCTTCGGCGGAGTTCACGTCCCGGGGGGAAACTGCCAGGCGCAGGACCAGGCCGTCCTTGGGCATGGAGTCGGTCCAGTCTTCGAAGGGCACTACCCAGCCGTCGTAGGGCAGCCATTGGGCGACCAGGTCGCCACTGAGCAGGTCGTCGGCGGCCGTGTCCAGGGTGGCTTGCTGTTCGGTGGAGCTGAGCAGTTTGAAGGTGCGGGGCGATTCGCCCTCAGCCAACTGCAGGTCGATCAGGGCCTGACCGTGCAGGCTGGCGCGCAACATGGGCTTGTTCTGAGCGAAAGCCAGGTCGTGTAGCTTGCGGGCCAAGAGCACGGAGGGAGCGTCCCACCCCGTTTTCTCCGCCTTTTCGGGCTTGGCGGTGGCTGCAACGGTTTCCTTGGCCGGGGCCGGAGCGTCCTTGGCCTGCTTGGTGGTCACAAACAGGATCAGCAGCAGCACCACGGCACCGCCGATGATGGCGTAGCGCGTGGGATCGGTCTTGGGGGGCCCTTTGGCGCCGGTTCCGGATCCCAGGGCCTTGTAGACGCGGCCGCATTCGCCGCAGCGTACCTTGGCGCCTTCTTTGCTATCGGGGAGCTTGGCTTGTGCTTTGCAGGCCGGGCAGGTGATGATCATAGGGAGCTGGGTCGGTTGGGAGGGGTGGAGAGCCCCTTGAAAGGTACGAAACCCCGGCCAGAAGGTAAAGAATGGGGTGTCTGGCGAGGGCTGCAACGGCACAATAGGGCCGTGGAATCTTCCTTACCCAGCCCGGAGTCCCAGGACACCCTCTTTCAGCTTTCTTGCCCCTTTGAACCCACTGGGCACCAGCCCCAGGCTATCAAGGGCCTGGTGGAGGGCATTGAGGCGGGGGCCAAGCACCAAACGCTGTTGGGCATTACGGGTTCAGGTAAAACCTTCACCATGGCCTCGGTCATTGCCCAGGTGAACAGGCCGACCCTGATCCTTTCGCCCAACAAGACCCTGGCAGCCCAGCTCTTCGGGGAGTTCAAGGAACTCTTCCCGAACAACGCGGTGGAGTATTTCGTGAGCTACTACGATTACTACCAGCCCGAGGCCTACCTGCCCTCCAGCGACACTTTCATCGAGAAGGACGCCAGCCGCAACGAGAACATCGAGCGCCTGCGCAACAGTGCTACGCGTTCCCTTTTGGACCGCCGGGACGTGATCATCGTGGCCTCGGTTTCGTGCATTTACGGCTTGGGCTCGCCGTCCAACTACAGCCGCATGTCGATCACCCTGGGCGTGGGCCAGGAGATCGAACGCGATGACCTTTTGCGCAGCCTGACCCAGATGCAGTACGCGCGCAACAACTTGGACTTCCGACGCGGCACTTTCCGGGTGCGTGGCGATGTGGTCGAAGTGTTTCCGGCTTACGAAGAGGACCGGGTTTTGCGCATCGAATTCTTCGGCGACGAGATCGAAAACATTGTGCAAGTCAATCCCCTGCTAGGGGAGATCCTGGGCGAGGAGACGAGCGTGAAGATCTATCCCGCCAACCATTACGTGACGCCCGAAGATCGTTTGGAGCGCGCCATTCCCTTGATTGAGGAAGAGTTGGAAGTGCGCTTGAAGGAATTGCGCATGCAGGATCGCCAACTCGAAGCCCAGCGCCTCGAGCAGCGCACGCGCTACGATTTGGAGATGTTGCGTACGACCGGTGTRTGCAACGGCATCGAGAACTATTCGAGGTACATGGACGGTCGCAAGCCGGGCGAGGCGCCCTTCACGCTCATGCRTTATTTCCCGGACGACTGGGTCATGATGATCGACGAGAGCCACGTGTCCGTATCCCAGGTGGGCGCCATGTTCAAGGGCGACCGCTCGCGCAAGACGACCCTGGTGGARCAYGGTTTTCGCCTGCCGAGCGCCCTGGACAATCGCCCCCTGCGCTTCGAAGAATTTGAAACCCTGACGCGCCAAAACGTGTACGTTTCCGCCACTCCGCGGGCCTACGAAATCGAAAAATCGGGCAAGTGGATCGTTGAGCAGGTGGTGCGCCCCACGGGCCTCTTGGATCCTGAGATCGAAGTCAAACCCGCGGGCAGCCAGGTGGACGACCTGCTGCACGAAATTCGCGGTGTAACCAAGCAGGGCTGGCGCACGTTGGTGACCACGCTTACGAAGCGCAGCGCGGAGGAATTGACCAGTTACTACGAGGACCTGAAGGTGCGCGTGCGCTACTTGCACTCCGAGATCGAYACCATCGAACGCACCGCCATCCTGCGYGACCTGCGYTTGGGGGAATTCGACGTATTGGTCGGAATCAACCTGCTGCGCGAGGGTTTAGACTTGCCAGAGGTGGCACTGGTCGCGGTGCTGGATGCGGACAAAGAGGGATTTCTGCGGTCCGAAACCAGCCTGGTGCAAACCTGTGGTCGCGCGGCGCGCAACGTGGAAGGGCGCGTGATCTTTTACGCGGATCGCATCACGGATTCCATGCGCAAGTGCATGGACGAGGTGGTGCGCCGACGCAAACTCCAGATCGAATACAACGAGGAGCATGGCATCATCCCGCAGACCGTCATCAAACCCGTGCGCGACTCCCTCGAAGCCTTGTACGAGATGGACTATCCCTCCGTGCCGGAAATCGCAGGGATGATGGGGGGCCAAGCCGCCGAATCCCCCGAGGCCGGTTGGTCCTTGTCGCGCCTGCGCGGCGAGATCGAAAAGGTGCGAGCGGACATGCACATGTGCGCCCAGGAATTGCGCTTTGAGGATGCCGCTTCCCAACGGGATCGCTTGAAGGAATTGGAAGCCCTGGAGTTGAAGCGATGATCGATGCGCATGCGGGCGCCCCGTGGGTCCTTCGGCGCGGGCACATGGATGATCTCCCGGGCATTTTGGAGATCTACAATCACTATGTTGCGCACAGTGTGGCGACCTTTGACCTCGAGCCCTTAGATTTTGAGCAGCGCCGTCCGTGGATGGAGCAATTCGGCAGCGAGGGACGTAGCCAAATGTTTGTGGCGGAACGCGCGGGAATCATCATCGGATACGCCTATTCGGGCGCTTTTCGGGAGCGCAAGGCCTATRACACCACGGCGGAGGTCACGGTTTATGTGGCGCCGGGTGAGGGCGGACAGGGGTTGGGGCGTTTGCTTTACGGCACCCTGATTCCGCGCTTGGAGGCCTTGGGCTTGCACCGCTTGATCGCTGCAGTGACCCTGCCGAATCCCGCGTCGGCGGCCTTGCACGAGTCCCTAGGTTTTGAACGGGTGGGCACCATGAGCGAGGTCGGCTACAAAATGGATCGGTACTGGGACGTGGGTTGGTGGGAGAAGAAATTGAACACCGAAGCACCTGGGACTCCTTCGTGATGCTGCCTGCTGGCGCGTCCGTTTTGGCCGTTGAAGAAGGTTTGCGGCCTATTGCCTTGGAACGCTTGGCATTGGTAGCCGTGCCCGCATTGGCCGTGGTCTGGCTGATGTACCGTTGGCAATTGGGGGCCGGCGGCGCGATTTACGCACTGGCGCGCATGCTTGGCCAGTTGTTGCTGGTGGGATTTTTCCTGGTCCACATCTTCGCAGCGGAAGGTCCGTGGTTGGTTTTGGGAATCATGGGCATGATGATGCTCACGGCCAGTTGGATCGCTTTGCGCACGGTTCCGGAGCAGCGCAAGGGTTTGTTTAGCAAGTCGCTGGTGGCCGTGGCCTTGGGCGGTGGCGGCACCCTGGCGTGGATCGCGATAGGGGTTCTGGACCTTGATCCCTGGTATGCGCCGCGCTATTTGATCCCCATCGCGGGCATGGTGTTTTCCGCGGCCTTGAACAGTGTTTCCCTGGCGGCCGAGCGCATCCACAGCGAGTTGGAGCGGGCTGTGCCGGTGGCTGAGGCGCGAGCCACCGCCTTTCGCGCGGCCATGATCCCGATCACGAACTCGCTCTTTGCGGTGGGCCTCGTTTCGATTCCAGGCATGATGACCGGGCAAATCCTTTCCGGCATCGCGCCGCCCGTGGCCGCGCGTTATCAGATCATGGTCATGTGCATGATCTTTGGCGCCTCAGGTTTGTCCGCGGCCCTGTTCCTGCGTTTGGTCTTGAAAGACCGCGAAGACGCGTGATTTACCAGCGCGTGGGCGCGTAATCCTTCAGGAACTGGCCCCAACAATGGGTGCCTGTATTGAAGCCGGTGAAGATCGGGTCGAGCACRCGGGCGGCACCGTCCAGGGAATCCAGGGGCGGCGCAAAGCGTTGGGCTTCTTCCTTGAGCACGGCTTTTTCGAAGGGATCCTCGTCGGTCACCCAACCCGTGTCCACRCTGTTCAYGTGGATGCCGTCGCGCACGAAATCGGCCGCGGAGGTGCGCGTCATCATGTTGAGCGCGGCTTTGGCCATGTTGGTGTGCGGGTGGCGCGTGGTCTTGAARGTGCGGTAGAACTGACCCTCCATGGCGGACACGTTGACCACGTGTCTGTCCGCGCTGGTGACCTTGAGCATCAGGGGCTTGAGGCGCGCGGTGAGCACGAAGGGCGCGATGGAGTTGACCAGCTGCACCTCTAGAAGCTCGACAGTGGGAACCTCGTGCAGGTCCATGCGCCAGGAATTCACGGCGCGTAGGTCGAGTTGGCTGCCTTCGCCATCGAGCATGCCCGTGGGGAACAGGTGCTTCTGGCCCGCTTCGCTGAGCAAGTCCATTTGGCTCAGGTTGGCGGCTTGGGTGAGGCCTACGGCATTTGAGGGGTCCTGCGAATTGCCTTGTTTTTGCAAGGCCGAGGCTGGGCTGGCTGGAGATAGCGGCTCATCCAGGCAACGAACCAACTCCATATGATCGCGTAGCAGCTCGCGCGCGGGAGCGGGCAATTTATCCGGGGACTCTTCGTTCACCAGGTGGTCGTAGTAGGCAGGGGGGCGGCGAACGGTTTGGCAGGCGTTGTGGATCAGGAAGTCCAGACGCGACTGACCTGCGAGCAGGTGCTTGCAGAAGGCCTCGATACTAGGAGTGTGGCGCAGGTCTAGGGCGTGGATCTGCAAGCGAGATTGCCAGTCTGCGAAGTCCTCCTGGGCGGAAAAGCGGCGGGCGGAGTCCGCGGGAAAGCGCGTGGTTGCGATGACATGGCAGCCCGCGCGCAGTAGCAACAAGCAGATCTCAAAACCGATTTTGACGCGCGAGCCCGTGACCAGGGCCACGCGTCCCGTTAGGTCCGCGCTTTGATGGCGCTTGAGCCAGTTGAGTTCGGCGCAGCTCGGGCACATGGAGTCATAGTGCGCATGCAGCCGGTTGTAGGGTTCCTTGCAGATGTAGCAGTCGCGCTCGTCTTCGAGCACCTGCTGTGCGCCTGCTTGGGCGAGGGCCGGGTCACTAGCCTGTTGTTCGAGCAAGCTGCGGTGGGCCGCATCGAGTTGCAATTCGGGCGGGGCCACGGGAAAGCGCAGGGCGCGTTTCTTGGCGCGGTTGCTGGTGGCAGCCATGGCTGCGTCGTCCTTGGCCCGGCGGTCCTGCTTGCGATCCCTGCGCCGTCGACGCGCGAGGGCATGGCGCTCGTCGGGGTCGGGCCGGGAAATGCGCCCGGCGGCCATGCGCAGACGCAGCAGGATATCCGGGTCGAGCTCTATCAGGCGCTCATGGTCCTGGGCCAGGGCTTCCAGCCAGCGAAGTGCGGCCTCGGCGCTGGAGGCAATTCCTTCGGGGTGCTCGTCCTGCATGCTGCCATGGTAGCCCGCAGACCCGCGCGGGCAAGGTGTGTGGGGCCTCCTAGGAAAAGTACGGGCACAAATCGGGGCCATGCCCCAATATGTGTGCATGTTGAACAACCTCTCCCGACGTTCCCTGTTGAAAGCCGGCTCCGGCCTGGCCCTGGCTGCGGCCTTTCCCCTTGGCGCCTGCCAAAGCGTGATGGGCGCCATGGGCAAAGACCCCAACCCGATTTCCCTGGCTCAATGGTCCTTGCACCGGGCCTTTTTCGACAAGCGTTTGGACCCCCTGGACTTTGCCCAGGTCAGCCGGGAGGAGTACGGCATCGGCGCGATCGAATACGTGAATAGCTTCTTTAAGGACAAGGCCAAGGATTTGAATTACCTGAGTCAACTGAAGCAGCGCGCGTCGGACCATGGGGTGCAGAGCCTTCTGATCATGATCGACGGGGAGGGGGACCTGGGGGCCCATGGCGCGGATGCGGCCATCGAGAACCACAAACCTTGGATCGATGCAGCCGCCTTTTTGGGTTGCCATTCGATTCGGGTCAACGCCCGCGGGAGCGGCACCCGGGAGCAGGTTTCAAGCGTTGCGGCCGCGTCCTTGCGCAGCCTGGCCGAATACGCGCAGCCTGCAGGGTTGTCGATCCTGGTCGAAAACCACGGGGGCTACAGTTCCGACGGGGCTTGGCTGGCGGAGGTCATGCGCAAGGCCGATCACCCGGGCGTGGGCACCCTGCCGGATTTCGGCAATTTCCGGATCGATGCGGACCATATGTACGATCGCTATCGCGGCGTCAGCGAACTCATGCCGTACGCCAAGGCGGTCAGCGCCAAATCACACGAGTTCGATGATGCGGGCAACGAGGTTCACACCGATTATGTGCGCATGCTGAAAATCGTGCTCGATGCGGGCTATGGCGGGTACATCGGGGTCGAATACGAAGGTTCAAAGCACTCGGAGTCCGAGGGCATTCATTTGACCAAGC
>JAESRM010000156.1 GCA_016764635.1 Planctomycetota bacterium | reverse complement strand
GGCGGTGCAGTTGGGCTTGCGGCAATCTCGCTTCCCGCTCGATTGGCGACCGTAATCCTCGCGGCTTCACTTTGTTGGGTGGGGGCTGCGGCCCTGTGGACCTCCGAAGGCCATGTGACTTTAGGGGAGAAGGATTCCGAGCTTGTTGGACTCAACCCCGACATAGAGGTTGAGTCACACGGTGCAACCGAGCTGATCTCCGTGGCAGAGTCTCAGCCTCGAATTGTGGAGGCCAAACCCCTCGAGTTTGCGGTTCAATTGGTTTGGGATGAAACCGGGGACCCGATACCAGGACGTGAGGTTTCCCTACGGCTCAAAAGTGGCGAAACTACAAATCGGAAATCGGGCGCTAACGGCCAGGCCTCTTTTCCCTACTCCAAGTCCGATTTACCTTGGATGCTGGGCGCAAGCTCCGGCCCAGAAGGGATTGGTGTCAGTTTGTTTATTGGCAGGGATGATCCGGTGGGGCTCAGGGTCGTTCGCTTGTCAAAAGGGGGCAGCTTGAGCGGAACTGTTGAGGACCCGGAGGGCAACCCGGTTCCAAATGCGACGGTCTTGGGCTGGTCCGGGCAGGGAACCGGTGATGCGCCGGATCGTCAGACTCTGGCGGATAGCGACGGCCGATTCACAATTGAACACTTGGGTAAGCGCTTCAAACTGACCGCGACAGCGCCCAAGCTGGTTTGTTACTTGGGCCTACACGGGGAGGTTCCTGCGGGCCAGGAATTGGAGGGTCATAGGATCGAGATGAAACCTCCAGCTGATTATGTGGGGCGGGTGCTGCTTCCCGACGGTGAGCCAGCGATTGGCGTGGAGGTGCACTTCATGGATGGATCCGGAGGCTACGGTGGTTGGGGTCAAACCCACGACGCCTCGGTTGAACCTTTCCAGGCGGGGACCGGCGTAGCAACCACGGATTCGGAGGGGCGTTTCGTCATGGGCGACCTGCCTCCCGGGAGTCGGTCGGTGGRAGTGACCCATGTCCCGTTCCTAGTGTATCGCGATCACAATGCTTCCAATGAGAAGTCTAACGAGATTGTGTTGGATGCCGGTGGGGCCCTGCATGGCACCGTGCGAGGCAGCAATGGCGAACCTGTGGCAGATGTACAGGTCGCTTATTGGCCCCACTACAAAGGCATAGTCACCACTTCCAAGTGGATTGTCCCGGACCCGGTTTCCGGTGAGTATTCAATCACGGGGATCCAGCACTACGACGGCTATCAGCAGAAACCTAGCCACAAGAACAGAGGAGTCGTTTTCAGAGCGCCTGGTTTTGCGGTGCATATGGTAACCCCGATTCCGGATGACTTGTCTGAGCTTTCGCCACTGAATGTGCTGCTAGACCGGGAGATGCGAATCGAAGGGCGGGTTGTAGATTTGAATGGGACCCCCAAATCGGGCCTTCGCGTTCGCGTGCAAGGTGATCGTACTTATGAGTCCAACATGAACGACGGTTTTGCCCACACCTGGGAGAAGCTGATCGGGAAGAACATCACAACTACCGATACGCTTGGAGTTTTTTCGTTTGGTGAACTGTACCCGGGGGAGTTCGAAATTCGGGTTTACTCCGCGCCAGGTGAACAAGGCTCCATTGTGCAGCACGTGACTTCTGGCGGTGCCCCCTTGGAGTTTGTATTGGATGACGAATTGCTCCGTGGAGTGGTGATCCTGCCAACCGTGACAGATAAGTTGACGGGGGAACCGGTCAAGGACTTCACGCTTGTGCAGTGGGCCGGTGGTTCTGGTCAGTTTAGAACTACGACGGAAGGGCCGAAGGGGCCCGAGGTTGCTGGATTGGATCCTGGAGTTTGGGGAATTGGAATCAACGCAGAGGGATACGTATCTGAGCGCTTGCCCGAAAAACACTATAAGCGTGGCGAGAGTCAGGTGAATTTCAAACTGTGTCCGACGCGGAGTCTGGAGATTAGGTCTCTCATGCCAGACGGTACTGAGGCTTCTGGCGTAAGCGCCCATGCATTGGATGCTGATGGCAAGAGGTTGATGCTCAAGACTAGCCATGGGAGTCAGTCATCGACGGCCTACCTGAATTCCGTCGTAAGGCACATGCATGGCTTGCCTGCGCGGCAAGTTGAGCTACTTTTTTACAGTGGTCGCTTCGAAGCCTCTGTTTTGATCGACCTATCCAAGCCATTGCCTACACCCCTTGTCGTTCACTTGAGAGCGGATGGGCCCGAACCTATTATGGCATTCGTCGCAGCCTGGGAATTGGTTCCCTATGAGCCCAAAGAGAACGTAAAAAGCAAATCCATCATTCAGCCGATGGCCATGCACGGCCTTTCGCCGGAGGAATCTTCGACGTTCTTCGATGGACTAGGCAAGGCTTGGTTTGAGGAGCCCATGCATCCGTTTTCAGTGTCCGTTGATGGCCCCGCAGGTGAGGGGGTGTTTACCATGGAGTACGAACTCTTGGAGGCCGATGACCCCGAGCTTGTGAAGTGGCGAAAGCGACAGTTGCTCAAGGACAGTGAGCGTCGGGAAGGGAATCCACATGATGAGGAATTGGCGCAGCCCCGTGACTTGTCTGGCGCGCAGCTACGGTTGACGGCTCGGTCCCATGATGCGAATGGTTGGTCGTCTACGGTCAGCTACCCAATGGTCAACAGGCATGGACTTGACGACGAGGACACGGTGTTTGCGCTTGAAGGGTCCTTCCCGACCATCCCGGGCGAATGCCACTTGCACCTCACAAGCGAATTCTACGAGTCAATTGAGTTCACTTGGAATCCGGGGCAGAGGCAGAAGGGCGATCCGATCCCCGTACTTCTGCTCGTACCAAAGACCAAGTAATCAGCTTGTTAGAGGCTGCATGCGCCAGCGCCTCACCAATGCCGCGCCGATGAAGGGGGGGATTAGGGAGGGCCAGCGGAGGCCTAGGGGGAGGTCGGCGGCGATGCCTCCGTAGGCTACGGCGGCTAGGCCGAAGCAGACTAGGAGGGCGCCTAGGATGAGGCGCCAGGAGGCTAGGGTGGGGGCGTTTTTGGGGAGTGGGGCTGGGCGTTCGAAGCGGCCGAAGAGGGCAACGGCTATGAGTAGGCTGGCGGTGCAGGCGATTAGCCAGATGGGTTTTTGTGCCCACCAGGTGGCGCTGTTGGGTTCGGCGGTGAGGCCTAGGTCGCCGAGTAGGTGGGCGACTCCCACGGTGAGGATCATGGCGGTCATGTGCCACAGGAAGAGCGTCATGATCATGCCGTTGATGAGCACGGTGGCGGCCCAGAAGCGCAGGCCTTTGAGGCAGCGCTTCATGGGTTCTTGGATCGAAAGCAGTAGGCCGATCTGCAGGCAGCCCAGGGCGAGCAGGGTGATTTTGGGGGGTAGGGAGTTGCTGATTTCCTCGCCTGGCACGCCGACCATGCTGATGGGGTAGGGGCCCAGGGAGATCAGTACGCCGAGTAGGGCGGCGCCGCAGCCGGCCAGCAGTAAGGGCTTGCCGCTGCCTTCCAGCTTGCCTGCACTCCAGGCGTAACCGAGTTGGTGCACCGCGGACCACACGAAGATGTAGTTGACCCAAGCTCCGCCGCGCACGCCGAATTGGAAGAAGGCCACATCGACCAGGCCTGCCAGGGCGACCATGCCGAAGAACGAACCCCAGCCGAAGCGCTTCCACAGGAAGTGGGAGATCGGCACAAGCATGGCGATCAGCACGTAGACCGCCAGGAACCAGACCGGGATTAGAGCCTTTTGGGAACCTTGCTCGATCCAAGGTTGGGTCACTCCAACCCCGTGGGCGACGGCGCCCATGACCATCCAGGCCGCTAGCGGGATCAACACCGGAATCACCAAGCGCCGCAGCCGCGCCTCGAGCCAGGGCGAGTAACCCGTGCCCTTGCGCTGCGCAGAATCCCAGGTGATGCCGTTTGAAAAACCGCCCACGAAGAAGAACACGGGCATGACCTGGATGATCCAGGTGAAGGGGTGGCTGGCCGGCGTCAGGGCCAGCAAGTGGGTCGTGACCAGGCCGCCTTCCCCGTCCGCAAAAGCGGCCGCTGCGATCCAGTGGCCGTAGATCACGCACAGGATGGAAACCGCGCGCAGCAGGTCCACGTAACGGTTCCGTGAGTCGGGAGTGGCGGCGCTGAGCTCAAGGGCGCGCTGCCAGGCTGAAGGGCGCTGGGTCGAGGGCATGTCAGAGGTTAGCGAACGCTTCCATCCCTGGGGCATGCGGGATCGGGATCCCGTGGCGAAATAGGGACAGGGGTTTCGCAGGGGGAGAACGGGTCACACATGGCGCTGCCCTRCCCGGGGACGCGTGTTAGGCTTGCGGGTCGTGGGGGCTCGACCRGACGTYCGGTCCACGTTCCCCGCCCATTTTTATGCGCCGTCCTCCCTTCGCCATCATTCTCATCTGCGTCCTGTACCTCGTGCACCGGGCGCTGGTCATGCACACCAATTTCGATTCGGTGAGCATCCCCAACTACGAGCTGTTCCCCATGGGGGACATCGGCAAGATCGCCATGTGGGAGTGGCACGGGGCACCCATTCGGGATTTCTACGACAACTGCGGCGGGCACTTGGTGACCGGGCTATTGGCCGCGCCCCTGTACACGATTTTCGGGGACAGCTATCTGGTGTTGAAGCTCGTGCCCGTGTTGCTGGGTTTGGGTTGCGTGTTGCTCCTGTGGTCCATGGGGCGTCGCATGTTCAGCAACAATGCGGGTCTGCTCGCGGCGCTGTTGTTTGTGGTGGGGCCGCCGACCCTGGTCAAGTATTCCATGCTCGCCAAGGGCAACCACTTCGAGAACCTGTTCTTTCAGATGTTCATGATGTGGGCGTTTGTCCAGCTGCACTCGAGTGGACGGCGTTGGTTGTGGTTGCCCGTGTTTGGAATCGCGGCGGGCTTCTCGATCTTCTTTTACTTCGGATCCATGCTGATGGTGTTGCTGCTGGTGGCCACCCATTTAGCGATCCGGTTTGAGTGGAGTTTTTCACCCAAGGCTTTGGTCGCTCCGCTAAAGGACTTGGCCCTGCTCGTCGTGCCGTTCCTGATCGGAATCAGCCCTTTGATTTGGGTGCAGTCGGGCAATCAGCGCCCGGCGGAGTACATCGACAATCACCTGGGCAGCGGCAGCCGTTGGACGGACATGTCCGCGCGCTTCAGCGAGTTTACGGACGACCTGCTGCCCCGGGCCACCTGCTATGAAGGCTTCGGCCCGGTCTCGGGTTCGCTCGCGGACCGCATGTATCTGGGGCTGTTCCTGTGCGTTTGGACGATCGGACTCGTCTTTGTAGCCATGACCCTGTGGCGCTTTGTGACCGCCTCCTCGCGCGGCCGTGAGCACACGGAGAAGCAGCGCTTCGAGCGACTTCGGTTGCTTCCGTTGGTCGGATACTTCCCGTTGTTCATTCTGGTTTACGCCGTGAGCTCCTACCGCTTCGACGTGTACTTGAAGCCCGTTGAAATAGGCCAGTTCCGCTACATGGTGCCGCATTTTGCGTTTGCGCCGCTTTTGGTTGCCGGGGTCGTGCACTTCCTGATGGACGGGCGCAAGTTCCTGCTAGCCAACGTGGGCCGCACGATTGCTTCGCTTTCCATGTGCATGGGATTGTTGATCATCCCGCTCGTGGATTGGAGCTTTTCGAACACGGGGCAAGGCAGCCAATACGCGGGCTATCACTGGGGTTACTACAAGAACGCGTTGATGCGCGATACCCAAGTGGATCCGGACACCGGGCGTTTCACCTGGGATTTCGAGCAGATCGCGGTCTACATGGATGACTTTCCGCGCGCGCAGCAACAGGCCATCGCCCACGGCGTCGGTTTCTTGTTTGGCGGAAGCCAATTGCAGGACGGCATGCTGGATGGAGAGCTCGTGGCGCCCGCGGGTATCGACCTGGCGGAGATACACGCCAAGTTCCCCAAGCCCGAGTGGCAACCGGACTTGCTGCGCGGCGCGGGAACGTACTTGCGCAGTCCGATCTACCTTGCGGATACCAGCAAGGCCGCCGTGCGTAAAGAACTCGAGGCCCTTCTGTTGGACGGCAATCCGTGGGCGGAATACGTGGTGGAAGGCCTGAGCCAAGATCTTGAATTCCCCTTGCTGCGCAACTTGGAAGAGCATCTGCGCTTGAGCCGTTCCTTTGGCGAGTCCATTCCGGAAGCGTTCATGGGAGCTTGGTACCGCGGCTTGGGTATTCAAATCGGAGGGGTCATGCGCCGCGGTTGGGGCAATCATTTGAACTTAGTGGAGGCGCAAATCGCTTTCGTACCCGACGAGTGGACCGCGCCGTTTTGGATCGGTGTGGGGCTTGGTTTGACCGCGCAAGGAATTGTGCCCGCAGCGGACGGGGCCTGGGCGGAGCTGGTTCCCGCCGGCCATTGGGTACACCTGTGGCAGGGAGTGGGCGCCGGTTTGCGGCACTCCATGGGTGAGGCGTCTGCCCGCGAGGTCCTGGGCCCCTTACAGAAAACCTTGGAGCCAGGTCTCTCGCTCGGCTTAGAGCGCGGGCTGCTTTGGCCTCAATACCCGTCGCCGGGTTGGTCCTCGGGTCGCTAGTCCGGGGACGATCGGGCGATAGATGCATGCATTGCAGTAACCGCGGGTTTTGCGTGGGTACTTCCAGTCCCGCTAGCTGCATCGCCAAAAATTCAGACATGGGGAGTCTCGAGTAGACTTGTCAAACGTCTTTGCAGCCGCAATCGCCGGTCTCTCCGGCAACCTACTCCCGTTTGTCTCCCAAGGATTTCATGTTTTCAGCCTCACTCGCGTTGGCTCTCGCCAGTTTTTTGCCCCAAGCTCCTGTGGAGCAAGCGGCTAGGCCCGAGGGCCCGGCGACCACGAACGACGAGCGCTTTGCAGCCTTCGACGGGGTTTTGAACGAGGCGGTGGAAGGCGGGGCCGTGGTGGGTCACAACGCGTTGATTTTTCAGGATGGCAAGGTGCTTTACTACGGGCAATCCGGCCAGCGGGATCGAGCCAAGGGCCTTCCCATGGAGCGCGATACGATTTTCCGCATCTACTCCATGACCAAGCCCATCACCAGTTTGGCGGCCATGCAATTGGTGGAAGCGGGCAAGATCAAGTTGGATGAGCCGGTGGCCACCTACCTGCCCGGATTTGCTGACATAAAATTGCTGCGCAAGGGCAAGCTTGTCGATCCGCGCCGGGACATGACCGTGCGTGACTTGATGCGGCACACATCGGGATTGACCTATGGTTTCTTCGGAAAGTCAGCGGTCGATAAGATGTACCTGGAGAAGGGGATTCTGGTGACCGATACCAGCCTGGAGGACATGGTTTCGAAGCTCGTAGAGCTGCCCCTTCAGAGCAAGCCGAGGCTGCGTTTCCACTACAGCGTCTCGACGGATGTTTTGGCGCGCATCATCGAAGTCACCAGCGAGGAGGAATTCTCCGCGTACTTGAGCAAGCACATTTTCGAGCCGCTCGGCATGCACGATACGTTCTTCACGGTGCCGAAGGACAAGCTGCATCGCTTCGCTGAGATGTACAAGCCAGTCGGGGAGGAATTGGAGCCCTCACCGATGAGGGCATCGCGTCACTTCCTAAGGAAGACCGGGTTGCACAGTGGCGGGGGCGGTTTGTGCTCCACCATCGATGACTAT
>JAESRM010000061.1 GCA_016764635.1 Planctomycetota bacterium | reverse complement strand
GGCACCGGTGCTTTTAGCGTCACCTTCATGGCGGAGAAAGCGGCGGATCAATCCACCAAAGGCGGCCTGTAAGCCTTACCGAGTGAAGTTCAATGCGCCCCGATCGGACCTGCAAAGGTTCGGTCGGGGCGCTCTACTTTGCGATAGCGTGGCGGAAGACATCGGTGAAGCTTAGCAAGCCAACCAACTTGCCTTGATCCATGACCGGGGCGCGCCGAACCCCGAGCATGCGCATCATGGCAACGGCTGTCTCCAGRCTCCATTCGGGGGATARRCTGATKGTGGGTTGGGACATGACGTCTTCGACCGTGGTGGTGTCCGGTTCGACGAAACCGCCAAACAGGTGTCCGACCACATCTTTTTGAGTGATGATACCTAGGCCTTTTGAGGGGTCTTGGAGGTCGACGATCAGGCAGGTGATGCCGAGCTCTAGCATGGTTTGGGCAGCAGACGTTAGGGATGCACTAGGCGCTACGGTCTGCACCTCTGCATTCATGATTTCWCGGACCGTGGTTTGGAGATAGGTGCTCATGGTGGGGTTCTGGTACGGAATGGTGCCGTTTATGAAGTTGTGATTTTGCCCGTCTCCGGGTCCAGACGGAATGTGCCGCCCGGTCGTGTGTGATCTATGGTCAGGTGAGCGTTGCCGATTTGAATTCGAACGCCCGCGTGTACTTTCTTTTCGATGCGCACCAAGGGATAGCCCCCTTGGGTCCTGGAGGCTTCGATTTCCTCGCGTCGTGCATTCAGGATTGCGATGCTCTTTTGAAGTTCCCGTTTGGCCTTCATCGTGCGCCGCACTCCACTGGCTTGGTCGCGGGTCAAGTTGCTACCCATGCGCTTCGCATTCTGCACGCCGCTCTCGCGTTGTAACTTCTTCGCGCGGGCTTGGGCTTGCATCAGGTCTTTGCCGATGCGGGCCAGTTCACGCGCAAGTTTTGGGTCCATGCCTACCTGAACCCTGGTTTCGACGCCTTGGGTGGAACCTAGTTCTTTTGCGACCAGACTCTGTCCGGCCAGATAGTTCCCGCCGCGTAGGTGGCCAGCGCCGTCCTTCGCGAAGATGTTGCCAGCGGCTTCTATAGTGCTGTTTGTGTCTACTTCCAGAATCACATCGCCTCCGGAGCGAAGGTTTGCATTCTGGGAGAACTTGGCTTGGATCAAGTCTTCTGCCTGCACGATGCCGTCGTCACCGGCCAGGATGCCCGCACCTACACAAAGGGATTGACCCGCTTTCACATCTGCATTCTCAATGGTTTTATCCACGTCAATGTCTTGGCCCGCATGGACACGAAAACCACTGCGGATCGTTCCGTGGATGTGAACACTGCCATTCACTTCGATGTTGCCGCAGCTGAGATCCACATCTCCATCGACTTCGAAAATATCGGTCACGTAGACGTCGCCCGCGGGCCCGGTTCGCACGACTCCGTCAATTTCGGCGTAGAGTAAGAGTGACCCCTCCGTACCGGCCTTGCTGCGGACATGCGAGCCTCTGCTCTGATCCTTTGTTGCGGGGGCCGGAGGGTCAACCGGGAGGCCGTCTACGCCTGTTCCGGGGGTGCCATCCGTTCCGGGGTACCAAACTCCAATGAGCTCTTTCGTCTTGACGCTGTGGACTCCACCGCGCTCGCGGAAGTCCATGACGCCGGAGTCCTCGTCTAGGGCGCCACTCGCCAGGTCTTGCTCCATGGCCAATTCCACCCGGGAAGCGGTGCTCGGAACCGGATCCGTTCCAGCTGCCACGCAAATGGGTTGGTTCGGATTCAGCCCAGCAATGGCCTCTTGAATCGCGGCCGGATCAATGCCGAAGACGATGGACAGTGACTTCAACGCACCGGCCACATCTGCAAGCTCCGCCGGACCTTCCACTTCTAGGAAGGCCTTGAGTCGGTCGGAGCTGATGCTGATTTGAACCACGGTGCGGTCTGAGACGGTGAGGGCTGCTAGGGGAGAAGGAATACGTATTCAATTATCGTCCCCAGACATATGTGAGTTGACCGCAGTTTGGAATTGGGAAGGAATGCGGGACACCTGGTATGAGATGGTTTCGAAAGGGGAAGCAGGACCCGGGAGGCGGTAGTCTCAACGTTGCCATTTGGCCGGGCCGTGTTTGCAACTTCGAGTTCCACGAAACGGGTTCAGCTTCCCAACTTCCTATGACCACTGCCAAGCCCCCGATGGATGCAAGCACCGCTGCTGTCCGCGAATTCTACGAACTCTTCCCTTATCCGAGTGGAGCGCCCAGTTTGCGTATGGGGTTCGATGCACGCTATCTACTGAGCTTGAGCCAATTGGAAAGGCCCAGCGGCAGGCCGATTCATGTACTGGATGCGGGCTGTAGTCGGGGCGTTGGTGCATTGGCGTGCGCCACCTTGCAGCCGGATGTGCAGGTGCTCGGTGTGGACATCAATCGAGTGGCCTTGGAAGAGGCCAAGGGCGAGGCACAGAGGCGTGGCCTTAGCAACTTGAGTTTTGCCGAGGTGGACCTCTCCAACCTGGCCGGTTTGCAGATTCCGGAGGGCGGATTTGACGTGATCATGAGTTCCGGAGTGCTGCACCACCTCGCCGATCCCGCGCAGGGTTTGCGTCTGCTGAAGGGTGCTCTCGCACCCCATGGCGTGTTGGCCTTGATGGTGTACAGCAAGACGGGTAGGCGGGAAATCATGGACATTTCCTTCGCCCTGGACGCCCTCGTTGACAAGCAACTCACACTCCCTGAGCAGTTGGTGCAAGCGCGGGGCTTAGTTGAAGCTGCGGCGGGTCGCGCTGACGCCAGCGAGGCGTGGAAGAGCGCTGCCGCAGCGGATGACGTGGAATTCGTAGACCGCTACCTGCACATCCAGGAGCGTTTCTACGACGTTCCAGGCTTGCTCAAATGCATAGCTGAGGGCGGACTTTCCTTTTTACGTTGKATGGACGCTCCCGCGTGGAACCCCGATTCAGAGAGCGTGGGCCATGAGATCGCGACGAGTGCGGCGGCCTTGAGCCCTATGCAGGCAGCCAGGCTTGTGGAGGACCTTGGCCAAGCGCCCAAGTCCATGGAGGTCTACCTGTGTCACCCGGAAAACAATCTGCGGGCCCTTCCAGGACCCAGTGAACTGCTAAGGACGGCTTTCGCAGTTCACCCAGAAATTCGTTTCCACACCATGCAGCGCAACATCTGGTGCGCCACGCGTGTCGAGACAATTTCAATAGAACGTCGAACGGGTGATCCAGTCCCGATCCCTCCCGGACCGCTGCGCTCGTTGGCGATCGTGTTGCGCGATCAGAACGAACCCTTCGAAGGCCAGGCGTTGTTTGACGTGCTCGCACAGGAGGGGCATTCAGGTGAGGTCGTGGCGGGGGCATTGCTGCGCGCTATTCAGGAGGAGTGGGTCTATTGCCCCCRAACTGTGGACCTGACCCGGTAGCGGCGAAGGCYCGTGGTCAAGCCCGGTTTCTTTTGCGATGGCTTGGAGACGCCCGGAGAATTAGGTGTCGAACCCAGGAAGACTTTCTTGAAGCCGGGTGCCCCGGAACCTTGCTGTTCTAGTTCGGTTTCTGGGTGCCCGGAATTGTTGAAGTCCTTGGAGGCTTTGGGTCGATAGGCTGTGGCCTTTGAAGGGCTTCAAATGCTGATTCAGGTCAATTCTTGGTGAATATAGGTATGTTTGCCAAGGCGTGTGACACAACGATGACATAGCGACCGGGGCTATCCCGTATTTCTAATCCCACGATGAATCGACTCGGCGTAATCGGACTCTCTTGGAGACACTCTTCTCCAACTGAATTGGCTCGCTTCGGCCTCCAGGAGGAGGACCGGGCGGGTTGGATGCGTGATATTTCCGAAGCCGAGGGTTTGCAAGAGGTTCTCTTCCTCAATACATGCAGTCGGGTGGAGATGTACTTCCACATGCAGGACGAAGTCCAGTATGACGACTTGCGCCGTCGGGTCTTCGAGCGGTTGACGTCACGCGCTCCTGCCCCTGGCGAAGCGGAGCGCACCCTGCGTGCTTGGAATGGAGAAGGGGCAGCCGAGCACATGTTGATGGTCGTGACAGGACTTGACTCGGCGCAGCTAGGCGAGACTGAGATCTTGGGTCAATTCCGCGCGGCGTTGACGCTCTCTCAAGGGCAGGGCCTGGGGAATGGAACCCTTGGGTTGATCGCCGAGGAGGCGCTAAAAGTCGCCCGACGAGTGCGCCAGCGCACGGGCATCGATGCCGGCAAAACATCGTTGGCGGAGATCGCCTTGAAGTGGGTGCGTGAACAGTACAAGGAAGAACAATTGCCCGTGGCCTTGGTCGGTGTTTCTCCCATGACGGAACGATGTGCTGAAGGCCTAGCCGCGCAAGACATTCCTATCGTTTGGGTGAATCGCACCGCTGCCAAAGCCGCAACCGCCCTTGAAACGAGTGGGGCGAAAGGACAGGTCATGGACCTGGCCTCATTCATCGAGAGAAGCCCGGTGGTCAGCAGCGTTGTGCTGGCCACGGGCTCGATGGAACCCGTTTTGAAAGGCGAGGCGCTGCAAAGGTTGGCCCTTCAGAATAGCTCTGGAGGGCACCAATTGCCCATATTGGTGGACTTGGCAGTGCCCCCCGACGTGGATCCCGATGAAGCCTCGGCGGCGGGTTTGCGCCGAGTAGGGATGGACGAGATACTTGCCATGGCCCAGCACTCAAGCCGCGCGAAAAGCGAGTGTGCCGTCGAAGCCCGTGTGGCCATCGACGACGCGCTCGAAAAAATCCGGGACATCTGTGGCGTAGGCGCCATCAGTCGAATGGCTCGCGCCGTGCAGGCCCACTACAGCGAAAAAGCAGCTAGCAGTTTCGCCCAGTTGTGCAGGAAGGACCTGCACGGTTTGAGCCCGGAGCATCAGGAACGCCTGATCCGCTGGACCCAGCAACTCGCCAAACAAATGGCACATCTGCCCACCAGCGGCCTGCGTCAGGTCATCCGCGACCAGGGGCAAGGTGCCCTTGACTCCTTCCTGGCCCACGCGCATCCCGATCTGGTCCGCAATATTCGGGAGGCCCTACAGGAGGAAACTGTCGAGCCAAGTCCGATCACATCACAATCACACGGAGACCTCGCATGAAACTACGTCTTGGAACACGCGGATCGGCCCTGGCCACATCCCAAAGCAAACGCATCCTGCGCCGTCTCGAAGCCCTTGGGCACGAGATCGAAATGGTCATCATCAAGACCGAAGGCGACAAGGACCAGGTCCGGCCTTTCGTTGAATTGGGCCCCGCGGGCCTGTTTGTCCGGTCTTTAGAGCAAGCGTTGGTGGAGAACCGCATCGACTTTGCGGTGCACAGCTATAAGGACCTTCCTTCACTCTCCCCGGAGTCATTGATCGTGGCTTGCATGCCGGAGCGCATGTCCCAGTGCGACCGTTTGCTCATCTCTAAGGATGCCCACGATCCCGATGCGCCCGGCGCCCTTCCCCTGCGCCAAGGAAGCGTGGTTGGAACGGCATCTGCCCGCAGAATGGCCCTATTGCACGACTTGCGGCCCGATTTGAAGTCGGCTTTGCTGCGCGGAAACGTGCCCACGCGCGTGCAAAAACTGCGTGATGGCAACTTTGACGCCATCCTGCTGGCTACCGCCGGCTTGGAGCGTTTGGACGAGGCCGTTGAAATCGGCGATGCTGAAGCCTTAGACCGCAGCGGATTGATCGAGATCGATTTGGACATGGAGGCTTTCATCCCGGCTCCTTCCCAAGGCGCGCTCGCGTTACAAACTCGCAAGGATGACACCGCCGTTCGCGAAGCATTGATGGCCTTGGACGACGCCAAAGAACACCGTGCGGTGGCCTTGGAGCGCCGCTTGCTGGCCCTGGTCGACGCCGGATGCCAAGTTCCTTTCGGCGCCTGGTGCAAGGCAGACCCCGAAAGCGATGAACTATCGATGGTGGCCTTCCTCGAAAGGAATGGCGTGCGCAACCGCGCCGAAGTCTATGGTTTCGATATCGAAGACTTAGCCCAACAAGCCCTCGGCATGCTGCTCGCAGGGGAGTCATCAAAGTGATGACGCTTACCGGCAAGCGTGTGTGGCTCACACGATCAGAAGCAGGCAACCATGCCTGGGAGGCAGAGGTGCGCTCGACTGGTGCATTGCCCATTTCTCTACCCTGCTTGGCTTTCCGCTCCTTATCTGAACAGTGCGGAGCGGCCCAGGAGGCTTTGAATAGTAGTGATTGGGCCGTATTCAGCTCGCCGCGTGGTGTCCAGGCCTTCCTTGAGTTGGAACTACGGTTGAATTCCGTTCATCGCATCGCATGTGTGGGGGAAGCCACAGCCGAAGCCTGCAGACAATCCTTGCGAGTGGCAAGCTTGGTTGCGCGAGAACAATGCGCAGCTAGCCTGGCCATGGACATGCTGGAGATCAGTGATTGGCAGGGTGCGGCCCTACTGGGCGCTTCCGACTCCAGACCCGAACTCGCAGCCCTGTTGTGCGAAGCTGGAAAGGAAGCGCGGGCTTGCCCGATCTATTCCACGTCACCCGTGCAGGACCCCTTGGCTTTTGTCACGATCGGCGCAGATGATGTGGTCTTCCTAGCCAGCCCGTCCGCCTTGCAAGCCTTATTGGGCCTGTGCGAACTGCCCACCTCAACCACCCTCATCAGCATAGGACCCACCACCAGCGAAGCGATCCGCGCCGCCGGATACAAGGTCACCGCGGAAGCCCAAACTCGAAATGTGCAAGGCATGTTGACCGCCCTGGCAGAAAGCAACCGAGCAGCACAATGAAGAACCAAGACGATATGTCCATGTCCCAGCGCCCCAGAAGGTTGCGCGTCAGCCAGGTATTGCGCGATGTGGTTTGCGAAACCCGCGTGCACGCAGATCAACTGATTCAGCCCCACTTCGTCCTGGACCAGGACAGCGGGGTCGAAGCCATTGACTCCATGCCGACCATCGATCGCATGGGGCGCAAGGACGTGCTCAAACGCATCGAAAAGGACCTGGACCTGGGCATTCGCTCCGTGATGATCTTTGGGTTGGCCGGGAACGCGCCCAAAGACAATACGGGTTCGGCGGCGCAGGACTCGAACGGCTGCGTGCCCAAGGTGGTTCGCGAACTGAAGCGGGCTTTCGGCTCTGACCTGGTGGTCATGACCGACGTTTGCCTGTGCGCTTACACGGATCACGGACACTGTGGCGTTTTGCACGAAGGCCGTATCCAAAACGACCCTTCATTTTGGACTAGATTTAGAAGTAGATCATGCAAATGCATTATTAAACATATCTGAACGTGGGTCGCACCATCCAGACAATCTTCAGTTTTTATTAAAAACCCACAACAACAAGAAAAGTTCAAAAAACTGGAAAAGGTTTACCATTGAACAACAATTAAGATACCTACAAATAGCAATTGATCAACAAGAGTTGGTTGCTGATAAATTTGGATTAAAAATAGAGACAAGTTTATCAAGTAAATTGTTTGATAGAATTAAAGAGATTTATTAATTAGTTTTGCTCTGGAAATGAGATTCTTTTAGTAAATCACACTTTTATAAAATGCTGATGATTGAAGGCGTTATTATGGGGGTCGTTGCCTGGTTTTTTGCCTGTATACTGGCACTGCCTTTGAGTTATCTCATTGTCACATTACT
>JAESRM010000284.1 GCA_016764635.1 Planctomycetota bacterium | reverse complement strand
GTTCTCCGCGCGGCTCGTTAATGTCTATAGGTTGCCCGGCTTGCCCTAGAAGGGCACCCAAGCTCCCAGCCCATAAGGAAAGGCGCCAGGAGAAGCTCCTGGCGCCTTGAGGTAAACCTTGGCGGGCCATCAGGCCCATGGGGGTCACTTCCCTGAGATCAGGGCTTCACAGGCTGCTGCGATTCCTGACCGAGGAACCTCCTGGCTGCTGCCATCGGCCAAATTTTTGACCTGGGCGGTACCCTTCTCCCATTCGTCCCCGCCGATGATGACGGCCACCTGGTGTCCGCGACGAACCGCGTACTTGAGCTGGGCACCAAGCTTCTTGGCATCCGGGTACAACTCGACGCCCAAACCGGCATTGCGAAGCTCCTGGGCCAAGGCCAGGTAGTCTTGCCCGCGGGTCTTGTCGAAATAGGTCAAGAGCACCGGGGCCCCCGAGAAGGTCTCCTCGATCAACCCCAACTCCTCCATGGCCGCCAGCAAGCGATCCACGCCCAAGGAGGCGCCTACGCCCGGCAGGGTCTGTTTGGTGTATACGCTGGCCAGATCGTCATAGCGGCCGCCTGAGCAGCAGCTGCCGATGCCGGGTAGGTCGTCCAGGAACGTCTCGACCACAATGCCCGTGTAGTAGTCCAATCCGCGGGCGATCGAGAGGTCGAAGGCCATGGCGGATTCGGGTACACCGGCCAGACGCAAGCCCTGATCCACCGCACGCAGCACGGCGAGGCCCTTCTCACCGGCTTCATTGCCAGCCACCAGCTCTCCGATGCGCTCAAGCACCTCTGCACGCGTCCCCTGGATTTGGGGGAGTGCAAGGATCTCGGCGGCCTGGGCATCGGAAACGCCAGCGGTGCGTTTCATTTCTTCGGCCACCTTCTCCGGGCCGATCTTGGCGAGCTTGTCCAGGGCACGCAGAACGTCCCCCACCTGCCCCTGAACGCCCGCTTTCTCAAGTACACCCGCCAGGACGCCCCTGTGGTTGACGCGCAGGGTGAATTTCTCGAACCCCAAACGCTTGAACAAGGTGTGGATCACCAGAATGGTTTCCACGTCCGAGATCGTGCTTTGGGTGCCGATCGTATCGAAGTCGCACTGGATGAACTCGCGATAGCGACCGCGCTGGGTGTTCTCTCCGCGCCACACGGGGCCCATGTGGTAGCGCTTGAAGGGCATGCCCAGCTGACCCGCATATTGGGCCACGAAGCGCGCCAAAGGCACGGTCAAGTCGAAGCGCATGCCCACATCGCGCCCACCGGGGTCAATGAAGCGGTACATCTGCTTATCCGACTCCTCGCCCCCCTTACCCAACAGAATCTCGGTGTACTCGAGGGCGGGCGTATCGATGGGGTTGAATCCAAAGGAGCGGTAGACCTCGCGGGCAATCTCGAGGACGCGCTCGCGGGGGCCCGCAGCRGCGGGTAGGTAATCTCGGAACCCCTTGAGGGTTCGCGGCTGAATGATCTTGGCTTGACTCATGACCCCCAGAGGGTAACGAGTCCGCCTAAAAATTCAGCGTCACTCTCCCCCAGAAGCCCCCGGTTCTTCTTTCCGCGAGCCGCAGAGGAAGTCCAGGTTCTCCAGAATGTGGCGCGGCAAATCCATCCCAATCACGATCGCCGGATCCATGCTCACCACGGAACGCTGGGTCGCGGGCAGGGTTGGAGCCTTCCAGGGATCCGTCGGCAATAGAAATAGGGTCGGCGCAGACCCAAACGGAGCCCTAGGGGCCATGTCATTCCTGCGCGGGCCAAAGAGAACCAGGGCGTCAAAGCCCTCAAACACCTTGCTAGACCCCATTCCGATCCCGCTCACCAAACCGCCACCGACCACTAGGATCTTCGGAATGTCGCCCAGTTCTGCCGTCGCCTGAGGCAGGCAAGAGGCCACCGTGGGGCCCCCACCTGGCGCGGGAGTCAGTGGGGCATGGCTCGCGACGATGGTGACCCCTTGGGCCGCCAACTTCCTCCATGCAGCCCCCCGAGCGCCGAGGAATTCACCCTCGAGCAGCCGCCTGCTCGGGAGCACCACCCAGACCAGGGCCCGGCTGGATCCCTGGGACTCGGAGCCCATTCGAAGTGTCAAAGACTGACCCTGCGGCCCTCTCTTGAGTTCAAAACTTGCGTCCTGCCCAGTGCCTCCCGCTAAGAAAGAGCTGGCCTTCCCCCAGCGTGAGTCACGGAAACCGGTGAGGGCCTGCTCGGAAAGCGCGGCTTCCCAAGGGGATCCAGACCCCGAACCTGCGGGAAAGGAAGGCCATTCGCCGAGTACTGAAAAGTGGGCGGCATGCCCCCAGTGGGTCTTGCCCTCGAACACCAGGCTCGGCTCCAAGCGCCAGTCGCCAGCGCCGGCCCCGGGGAGCTGCAAGTACAGTTCAAACCCGGTGCCTCCAAAGTCGGTTGCATGCACGGGTGCGTCGCGGGYCAGGGTGCGTTCGCCCTCCCCGTCAACCCAATGCAAAACGAACTGGGCCGTCGCTTTAGCATCGGTGAGACCGGGCGGACGCGAGGATGACTTCACGCGCACAATGAGTTGCGGCTCGGCCTTCAAGCTTTTCACCGTGTGCCAACCCGGTACCAAGCGCAACTCGACCTTCGCCAACCATCGCTCCATTTCTCCGGGCAAGGACGGGATGGCGCGTCCGGCCAATAGGTGGGTCCAACGCACGATGCGCTCGGAGTCTAATCGGCGCAGAGCCGGCAACCCCACGTTGCGATAACGCCGCACCTCCGCCCTCAAGCGATCACGATTGGGCTCACTGGCCTTGGCCCATTCCGCTTCGAAATCGAGGCGCCGCTCGGTGTATCCATGGGCTTCTTCGAGCGCTGCGCTGCGCACACTCTGCAGCGCGCTGGCCGTTCCTGAYARGGCACAAACGAGMAGRCCCAGKGTTAGGCTCCTGCGYCCCAWRCCGCTTGCAARTCCSAGTGYCYTGGYTTTGGTTTTCATGACTAGAGGCCCCCCCGAATCACCTGCGCGGCTGAGTACACGAGCCGCCCGGACTTGATCACATGCTGGACGGGGCTGCGCGCCATCTCATAGGTTAGATGCCTATGGCCCGGCAAATCGGTGATGACCAAATCGGCTTGCTTGCCGGCTTCGATCGTTCCGATTCGATCCCCGCGCCCCAGCGAACAAGCCGCATTCAACGTGGCTGCTGTCAGTGCCTCCCCGGCCAACAGACCGTAGCGCAAAGCTCCATAGGAAAGCACTTCGAAGAGGCTCATGGCGTAGCAGGACCCTGGATTAAAATCGGTGGCTAAGGCTACGGAAAGGCCAGCATCGGCCATTTTGCGGCCGGGCGCTTCCTGGGACTCCCGAAGAAAAAGGGGTACCAGCGGGCAGAGTACCGGGATCACACCCGCCTGCCCTAAGGCCTCGATGCCTTCGTCGCTCACGTGCTCCAGGTGATCCGCGCTGGCGGCTCCTAACTCGGCGGCCAACTGGGCGCCACCCAAGGCGGTCAACTGATCCACGTGCAGGCGTATCTTGAGCCCCAGGCTCTTGGCGTGATTCAAGAGGTCTCGAGATTCGTCGAGCCCGAATACATGACTCTCCGTGAACACGTCGCAGTATTCGGCCAACCCACTCTCGGCTACGGCGGGCAACATTTCCTCGCGCAACAAGGTCATGTATTCACCGCGGCGGTCCTTGTACTCGGGCGGAAAATCGTGGGCGCCCAGGAACGTGGGAACCAGGTCGACGGGGTGCAAACGATTGGCTTCAGCGATCGCTTCCAAGGACTTCATTTCATCGACCAGCGAAAGCCCATAACCACTCTTGGCCTCCACCGTGGTTGTGCCCAAGCTGAGGAAGCGGTCCATGCGGAGTAAGAGAGCTTGAACCAACTGCTCCTTGGAGCTGCTGCGCACGCCCAACATGCTGGACACGATTCCGCCCCCACCTTGGGAGATCTCCAAGTACGTCTTACCCAGCAAACGATCTTCAAATTCACCCTCCCGCGTTCCGAAAAACACGGGGTGCGTGTGYGCATCCACCATGCCGGGAACCACCAGATTCCCACCCGCGTCCATCTTGGTAGCTGAAGCGTGGCGCGCCAGCAACTCCGCCTCCGGCCCCACCTCAAGTATCTTGTCGCCAGCGATCGCGATGGCGACCCCCTGTTGGATTTGGATCGTTCCTAGGGCCTTCCCGCCCCTGGACTGGGCCCCCTGGGCGGTCGCCAATTCACCCACGTTGTGGACCAGGCAATCGGCTTCAATTTTGCTTTGATGCATGGGGCCCATTGTCCTCGATGGATCCCGGACCGCAAGGGCCCAGAATGCAAGCGAACAGCCCCCTACAAATCAGCGGCCCCTGATGGTTTTGCCATTGGGGGGCCGCTGATTTATTGTCGCAGGTGGGTCACTTGCAGTGCAGAAGTCGGTTGAAGTGCGTACGCAGCCGGATGCGTGCCCTGTGCACGATCATCTTCAGCGCCCCGGAACGCAAACCCAATTCCTGCTCCACATCCCGATAGCAAACCCCGCGCTGGTCCACCGCATGCAGGACAAATTGATCCCTGGGGGACAATTCGGCGAAGGCTATGGGCGCCACCCGCAACAGGAGTTGGTAGGCGCCTTCCACCTCGACGGCGAATTCACGGGCTTCGACCAACCCACGCGGGCCGCCCCCGGGGCTGGCGACCTGCATGACACCTTCGGTCCACTCCGAAAAGACCAAAGTCCTCCGGCGACTCGCCCGGTGCATGGCGTTGGCCGCAATCGTGCGGGCCCAGCGCCTGAAACCGTGAATGCCTTCGCCCTTGAAGCTATTGGCGTAGCGGTAGATGTTGATGAAGGTGTCCTGCAAGATTTCCCGCACATCCAGCCGACGCGCGACTTGGCGAGCCCGCCCTCGGATCCAGCTCAAAAGGGGCTCCGAGGTGAGCTTGTAGAGGAACTCGAAGGCCTGGGAGTCGCCGGTGGCCGTGAAAATCTGCATCAGGGCGGTGTCGAGGCCGCCCACTTCCTCCAGGGCCAGAGCCGGGTCCTGGGCGCCCGGCGAGGGGGCACCAATGCGGTCAACGAAGGCCTGGGCCTCTTCCAGAAGGGTATCTTGCGGGTATATTGCTGTGTTCACGCCCAGCCTCAGCAGAAAGCATGCCAAGGCCCAAGGGCCCCCAAACGCGGAATTACAGGACCTAGCTGGCCCCTGAGCGTTCCGATTACGTAACAACCACGACGTAGAGTTCCCCCTACGACCCCGAACCCGACTTGACTGGGAGGTCTAGCAGGACAAATCAGGTAGCTGCGAGAATTGGCGGCTCCTGGCCGATAGAATCCCTGGGTAGACCCTGCCCCATTCCACCGCGCCACCCACACCACGTTTTCGTTCCCGTGCCTCCAATACACCCTCTCCTGGCAGAATTAGCCGGCCCCGCCGGAGCCCATCCTTGGGGCACGTTGATCCTGCCCATTGCCCTGGCCCTGGCTGCCCTTTTCGCCGGAGTCCTGCGCAGGTCCCTGGAGTCATTCACCCCCCAGGGGGTCCTCGAAAGGCACGCGTCAAAAAAAAACAGGGAACGACTGGTCCAGGCAGCCGAGAGAGCGAAACCGCTCGCCATGGGCGCGCGATGGATCGAAGGCGGACTGCAAGTCGGCTCCTTGGCCGTGCTGTACTCCTACCACGTGACCGCCCAGATCCTCCCCCTGGCAAATCCCAGGACCGCCCTGCTCGCCTGGGTTCTAGGCACCACTTTCACTTGCATGGCTCTTTGGGTGATGGCTCCGCGGGCTTGGGTCAACGCCCACGCCGACTCCATCGCCGCCCGATTCCTCCCGTCGTTCGATTTGCTGATGCGCCCCATCCTGATTTTCCTACGCATGGCGTGTGGCTTCCAGGACGGCTTGACTCGACTATTCGGCTTGCAAACCGATCCTAAAAGGGACGAGCAAGTTCTGGTGGATCTGAGCAGTGCCCTGCGCGATCAAGGCGAGAATGACCACCTGGATGAAACGGCCCAGGAGCTGATCCGCAACGTGTTGGATTTCCGCGCCGCTGACGCCGCAGAAGTCATGACGCCGCGCACCGRAGTGGTCGCCATCGACGTGGAAGATGGATTGCAGGTAGCCATGAAAACCATCGTAGACAGCGGSCATTCGCGRATTCCGGTCTATGAGGRCACCATCGACTCCATCATCGGAACCGTGACCGCRCGCCGCGCAATCCGCGARTCAACCAAACCYCCKGAAGAGCAAACRGACYTGCGCAACCTGCTAGACCCCCCGATCCTCGTRCCCGAAACSAAGCCCGTTGCGGAATTGCTMARGCAGTTCCGSGCGGTCAAGCAAAAGCTSGCTGTGGTMCTCGACGAGTATGGCGGAACKGCGGGCATCGCGACGCTTTCYGACGTGGWRGGCGAAATCGTGGGAGACTTCCTRGAGGAGCACCACCAGGAGACCGAACGCATTCGGCAGGTGGATCGCGACCTGTTCGAGGTMGCCGCCAGCCYGCACGTTTCAGAGGTCAAYGAAGCCCTRCAYCTGACGATCCCCGAAGAGGAAGACTTCGAAACCCTCGGAGGCTTCGTCCTGGCTCAATTGGGCCATATCCCCGATCCTGGSGAGTTCTTCGATTGGTCRGGGACTCGCTAYACGGTCACCGAAGCCAGCGACCGCAGGGTCATGTGGATGCGCGTCCAGCGCAGCGCATAGGGACCGGGCATCCTCCCAGCGTGGGAGTCGAAGTTTACACCGACGCTTGCTAGAATCGCGCCATGAACCCGCCTACCCAGGCCCTACTTTTGAAGCGCACGCCGTTCGGGGAGTCCTCCCTGGTCGTGCGCTTGCTWACKCCGGACCACGGGCGGGTWGATCTGGTGGCCAAGGGCGCCTACCGCACCACCTCGCGSTTTTTTGCGGTGCTAGATTGGTTTCATACCTTGCAGGTTTCCTTCCGGGTCAAGGCCCATGGATTGGCCCCCCTGCAGGGTGCAGAGTGGCTGGATCGGCGCAAGCACATGACCTCGCAAAGGGCTCGCTACGTGGCCGGTTTGACGATTCTTGAGCTGTGCGACGTGGCCGCCCAACCGGGTTCGCCCGAACCCAGACTCTTCCAATTGGCCATCGAGTGCTTGGATCACTTGAATTCCGGGACCCTGCCCGCAGACTTGGAACTCGTGATTTTTGAGGCCCATTTCCTGGCCCTCCTGGGCGTGGCCCCAGCCTTGATCGATTGCGCCTCCTGTGGTGGCCCCGCCCCCCCCCAAGCAGGATCGGATCGCGTCACGTTTTCCGCGGGAGCTGGCGGCCGACTGTGCTCCAAATGCGCCCGAGAAGCCCGCGGGTCCGGCCGCAGGGTGGGCACCCTGCCCATTCAAGTACTGGAAGCTGCCCATAGCATTCCCTCCCTGGGTCGGGACCTGCTAGCCTGTGAGCTCCCTGACGAGGACTTGGTACTACGGGTACGGGACCTCCATGGTCGGTATTTGGATTACCACCTGGAATCCAGGCTGCGCAGCCAGCAAACTTTCCTGGGGACGACCCACCGCAACGCACCCGAACGTGGCCCGGCCCCCCCTTTCACCCACCCCTCCACCACAGCATGACCCTGTCCGGAATCCTGGCCCCCCTTCCTTGGAAGACCCTCATCGGTAGCGTTGCGATCCTCT
>JAESRM010000060.1 GCA_016764635.1 Planctomycetota bacterium | reverse complement strand
CCCTTCCTGGCTTCGCCAGGATTGGGGCTCTTGCAGGTGGATGGATAATCCGCGGCACCCCCCATCCTCCACAACAACACGGTGAAACAAAAGCGGGGCGCCATCGGTTACCCGATGACGCCCCGCTTGAGATCCTTAGATCAGGTTAGGCTTAGTTGCCGACCTGGGTCCAGATGTTCGTATCGTTGGACGTGAAACCCATGGCTGCGAAGCCGAGACTTTGGTCCATCGAGTCGGCGGTAGCATCGTCGTAAGCAGCGCCGAAAGCGGGGATGCTGTTGAAACCATCGTACTGAACAGTAGAGGTGGAGATGTTGCTAGTACCAGAGACGTCGCCTTCTTGGTTGATGAAGAATGCACGGTTGCCGGTCTTGGAGACCTGGACGGGCCATGCGTAGCAGCACCAGTAAAGTTCGGTGTCGTCGGAGTTCCATGCTGCGATAGCAGCACCGGCAACACCGGAGCCACCAGCGGGCAGCTCAGCAACGCCTGCGAAGGCAGCGCCGGGCAGGAAGATCTTGAAGTAGTAACCCTGACGCTCGACAACACCGTCGGCACCGTCGGTCACAACGTTACCAAACGCGGTGGCCAGGTAGGGCGGGTCAAGCACGCCACCAGCGGGCGCAATGACGGGACCAGCACCGTCAAAGATGCGCAGCTCGTTGATACCGGCGAGTTCGCCAAAGTATCCGTACTCGCCGCCGCCGTCACCGTCGGTGTCCATGGCGGCAGAAGCTTGGAGCTGCTGCTGGGAACCTGCGATGGTACGCAGGGTAGCGATGGCGGCGTTCTCGTTAGCGGAGATACGCGCACTCATGAGCTTGGGGATGGCGATTGCCGCGATCACGGCGATAATGGCGACCACGATCATCAGTTCGATGAGGGTGAAACCAGCGGTTTTCTTGTTGCGAGTCATCTGTAAGATTGGTTCTGCTTGGGGCACTGCGGTGAGTGCTTCGATTGACGATTTTTTCTGACCGGGCAACACACCCGGCGAGATAGAAGTCACCCCCCGCAGGGGGTTGCGATGAAAAGGTGCAAGACGCAAGTCCCACAACCATCTATCTGCGGGGTGTATCGTCCCGCCCCTTGTCCCCGCTTGAGTCCACTGTGCGATTTCCTTCTGAAAACGGATGAAAAGAGTCCCCCACCTGACCCACCCCGTAGGAAAGCCCTTCAGGCCACAGATACGGCCCATAGAAAACAGAGAAGCCCACCCTGCAAGCAGGGTGGGCTTCGCATTTTGATCCAACGGGACCCGGGTCGCCTACTTTTGACCGGACAGGTTGCTGACCATGTTGAGGATCGGCGCAAAGATGGAGAGCACCACTCCACCCACGATGATGCCCATGACGGAGATCAACAGGGGCTCGATCAAACTGGTCAGGGCTTTCACCTGGGCTTTGACCTGGCTGTCGTAGAACTCGGCAATCTTCTCGAGCAGGGTTTCCAAGGCGCCGGTGCGCTCGCCGATGGCGATCATGCGCACCACCATGGGCGGGAAGACCTTCTCGTGTTCCAGGGGTTCGGAGAGCAGGTTACCGTTGCGCACACTTTCTTTGGACTTGGCCACGGCATCGGAGATGATGCGGTTGCCGGATGTGTTGACCACGATGTCCAGCACGCCGAGCATGGGCACGCCCGAGCGGATGAGCGTGGAGAACGTGCGGCTGAAGCGCGCCAGGGCCACCTTGCTGAACAGGTCGCCGAAGACGGGCAGTTTCAACATGAGCCAGTCCCACCAGCGCTCGCCCTTGTTGGTCTTCTTGCCCCACTTGATGAAGATGATACTCGCGAAGATTCCGCCGAACATCACGACCGCATTGGCGCGCATCCAGTCGGACACACCCAGGGTGAACTTGGTGATCGCAGGCAACTCCACGTCCATGGACTCGAAGATGTTTTTGAAGGACGGCACCACGCCGATCATCAGGAAGGCGGTGATACCCAACACAAGGACCATCGAGATGACCGGATAGGTCATGGCCGATTTGATCTCACGCGTCAGTTCTTCGGAGGCTTCCTCATAGTCAGCCAAGCGGATCAGGATGATGTCCATCTGACCGGACACCTCACCCGCCTTGACCATGGAGATGTACAGGTGGTTGAAGACCTTGGGGCAGGCGGCCATGGCCTGTGAAAGGTCGGAACCCGCGCGCACGTCGGAAACCAGCTTTTCACAGCACAGTCGCATGCCCACGCTCTCGGCTTGCACACCGAGAACCTCGAGGGACTCCAGCATGGAGAGGCCTGCGCCTACCATGGTGGCCAACTGGCGGGTGAAGATCACCAATTCGCCCTTCTTGGCCCTGATGGTGGGAGCGCCGAAGGAGAGTTTCACCTCCGACAGCTTCTTACCCCCCAGGGCGGATTCGTCCAGCTTCATGATGACCAGGTTTTGCTTGCGCAAAGCCTGGACAGCGTCTGCCTTGGTCTTGGCCTCGATCGTACCGGTGACGGTGTTGCCACTGGATTCTTTGGCTGCGTACTTGAAATGAGTCACGATGGTCTTTGGTTGACTAGAGTTTTTGGAGGGGGGGTGGATTATTCGTCGAGCGTAATGCGCAACACTTCTTCGATGGAGGTCACGCCCCGCAGGACGTTGAGCAAGCCCACACGACGGAGGGAAAGCATGCCCTCTTCGAGGGCCTTGAGTTTGATAGCGTCGGTGGACTCGCCTTCGATGATCATGCGCTTGATGTCCGGGGAGACTGTCAAGGTTTCGATGAGCGCGAAGCGCCCGCGGTAACCGCCATTGCAGCGGGCGCAACCATCAGGATTGGCGGAGAACATCTCCTGCAATTCCTTGAAGTCCTCGTCGGAACTGCCCAATTTGCGCAGGTCGTCTTTGGTCACGTCCTCCACAGGAATCTTGCAGTTGGTACACAGACGGCGACCTAGGCGCTGGGCGCAAATGCACAGCAAGGAGCTCGCCACCATGAAAGGATCAACGCCCATGTCGATCAAACGGGAGATCGTCGCGGCCGCGTTGTTGGTGTGCAGGGTCGAGAAGACCAAGTGACCGGTGAGCGCTGCCTTGATGGCGATGTCCGCGGTTTCTTTGTCTCGAATCTCACCCACCAGCACGATGTCCGGGTCCTGACGCAGGATAGAGCGCAAGGCTCCAGCGAAGGTCAAACCACGTTTCGGGTTCACCGGAACCTGGTTGATGCCGTCCATCAAATACTCGACGGGGTCTTCCACCGTTGTCACGTTCACATCCGGTGTAGCCACCGTTTGCACGCAGGAGTAAAGGGTGGTCGACTTGCCCGAACCGGTCGGACCTGTCACCAGCATCATGCCGTAGGGCGAGTGGATTGCCTTTTGGATGTCTTCGTAGCTACGCGGCTCGTGGCCCATGGCCTCCAGGCTCATGGCCGCGGAACCCGCGTCCAGGACACGGATGACGGACTTCTCGCCCCCCACAACCGGCAGGATCGAAAGACGGAAGTCGATCGAGCGGCCTTCGTAGCGGATACGGAACTTGCCGTCCTGGGGACGGTGGCGTTCCGCGATGTCCAGGCTGGCTAGAATCTTGAGTCGTGAAGTGAGCGCGGGCAGCAGGGCCTTGGGCGGCGTCATGATCTGCCGCAGGGTGCCGTCCACGCGCAGTCGCACCACGATGTGCTTCTCGCAGGGCTCGATGTGGATATCACTGGCTTTCTCTTTCAAAGCCTTGAGCACGATCATGTTGACCAACTTGACCGCCGGAGCGTCCTCGTTTTCAACACTGCTCTCCAGGTCTTGACCTTCGGCCTCTTCCTCGGGGGCTTGCAGCATCTCCGCGCTGGAGACCTCGTTCATCATCTCCTCGACCTGGGCGGCGCCCTGGTCGTAGGCCAAATCCAAAGCTCGCACGAGCATGGCCTTGTGGGCAAACATCGCGCGCACCTGGCAGCCGGTCATGCGCTTCAGGTCGTCGAACAGGATCACGTCGAACGGATCCGCGACGGCCACTGTCAAAACATCGCCGTTCTTGGACAGCGGCAGGATCAAGTGTTCCTTACAAGTGTCCTTGTCGATGGCAGCCAAAGCCTGGGGGTCCGGAATGACCTCGAGTAGGTTCACCGGAGGCACGCCTGCGGAGCGTCCGAAGACTTCCATCAGGGAGTCTTCCTCCAGGATGCCGTCCTCCATGAGCACGCCGATGAGATCTCCGCCCTTGGCGACAGCCTCGGACCACTCCTCTTCAGACACCAGCCCCTCATTGAGCAACAGGCGTTTGACTTTTGCAGAGACTCCGATCATTAGGCAGCCCTCACGGCGTTATGCAACTCACCCGAGTCGGCAATAGCATGCTCTGCATCTTCCATGCGAACACGCCCCGAAGAAACCAAGGTGGCCATGCTGCTGGCCATGGTCGTCATGCCCAAGCGGCCTCCGGTTTGAATGTGCGAGTAGATCTGGTGGGCTTTGCCGTCGCGGATCATGGCGCGGATGCCGGGGGTGGCCAGCATGACCTCCATGGCCAAGGCTCGACCGCGTCCGCTTGCCAGGGGCAAGAGGGTCTGACTCAGCACGGCCTGCAAAGAGAACGAAAGCTGGGTGCGTACCTGGTCCTGCTGGAACGGCGGAAATACGTCGATGATACGGTTGATGGTTTGCACAGCGTCGGAGGTGTGCAGGGTGCCGAAGGTCAGGTGACCGGTCTCGGCCAGGGTCAGGGCGGCCTCGATGGTCTCGTGGTCTCGCAGCTCACCCACCAGCACGATGTCGGGGTCCTGGCGCAGCACACTGCGCAGCGCCGGCCCGAAACCATTCGTGTCCCCACCGATCTCACGCTGGGTGACAATGCAGTTCTTATGCGGGTGGTTGAATTCGACCGGGTCTTCGATCGTGATGATGTGGTTTTGGCGCGTCTGGTTGATGTGGTCGATCATCGCGGCCAGGCTGGTGGACTTGCCGGAGCCCGTAGCGCCAGTCACAAGCACCAACCCTTGGCTCATGTTGCAAATATTCTTGGCCACGTCGGCGGGCATGCCCAATTCCTCGAAATTCGGGATCTTGTCCGGGATGGCGCGTAGCACGCAGGCCACGGAAGCTTGCTGGTAGAATACGTTCACGCGGAACCGACCCAAGCCTTCCTGGGCGAATGAGCAGTCGAGCTCGTGCTCGCGATCCAACCGTGCGATCTGATCCGAAGTCAGGATGCTTGTACCCAACCGACGGGTGTCCTCCGCGGTGAGCTGAGCCGTCTCGACGGGCAACAGGACACCATCCACGCGAATGCGAGGTGCGCTGTTAACGGTAATGTGCAAGTCAGAGCCTCCCTGGGCTATCAATAGCGCCAGGAGTTCTTCCATTGTGATCATGGGAATGCCTTTTGTGTTGGGGAACCGAAGTGAGATCGACGTTTCCCCCCCTCGGGGTTGAGCTTGCAAATCGGAAAGCGAACGAAAAATGAAAGCGCCGAGCCCCGGGATGGGACTCGGCGCTTGGATCCGGAAAACTTTTCCGGGTGGCGGCCTCGTTGTTAGCCTTGCACGACCTCTGCCTCCTGGGAAGCCAAGACCTTCTTCTGCTCCGCGATGGGCATGGGCGCAAAGCGATCGAAGGTCATGGAGAAGGCTCCCTCCCCAGCAGTCTGGGATTTCAGCTCGCGATGGTAATTTTGGATGGTGGACAGGGGCACCTGCGCTTTGATGAGGGTCACGTGTCCCGCCTCCTCAGTGGTTTGATCCACCACATGCCCTCGCCGGTGGCTGGTCACATCACTAAAGATGATGCCCGCCATTTCGGTGGGCACATGAATCTCGACCGCCATGACAGGCTCCAGCAGAACCGGGCGTCCATTCTCTACACCTTCCCGGAAGGCCATGGCGCCCGCGTGCTTGAAGCTCGCTTCGTCGGAGTCCACCGCATGGAATTTGCCGTCGTAGAGCTCCACCTCCACATCCACCACCTCGCCTTTGGCGATGACACCCCGGTGAGCTTCTTCGCGAATACCCTTCTCCACGGCTGGGATGAGGTTGCGGGGAATCGCTCCCCCCACCACCTTATCCAAGAACACGATACCCGTGCCCGGTTCGCCCGGCTTCATGCGCAGGTAGCACTCGCCGAACTGGCCGCGCCCACCACTTTGTTTCTTGTGGCGACAGTGGGCCTCCGAAGCCCGGGTGACCGACTGCCTGAATGCGATCTTGGGCAAGCTCGTGTCACAAGCCACGTTGAAGCGTCGCTCCAAACGCATCAGCATGATCTGYARGTGCAGGTCGCTCATGCCATGCAAAACCAACTCGTGGGTGTCGGTGGTGTGCTCGATTTGGAACGACGGATCCTCGACGACCAACTTGCCCAGCGCCTCGCCGATTTTCTGTTCGTCCGAGCGGGACCTGGGCACCGCGGCCAAGGCCACCATGGGCTTGGGAACGGACGGGGTCGGCATGGGCGGAACTTCCTTGCCCGCGGTACTGAACGTGTCCCAAGAGGCCAGGTGCTCAACCTTGGAAAAGGCCACGATCTCCCCGGGGCCGGCGTCCTCAAGCGGCTCACGGTCCTTACCCACCATGCGATACAGACCTCCCATTTTCTCGCCCTTCTCRYCRGGCCCTTTCSCMAGGGAGTCGTGGGCACCCAGGGTTCCGCGATGCAAACGCGCCAAGCAAACCCGACCCAAGTGCGGATCGGAAATCACACTGAACACGGTTCCTAAAACGTCGCCATCCCGCGTGGGCTTGACCACGTGGCCTTCGTTGTCGAGCATCGGCACGGTGGCCGGCGACGGGGCAAAGCGTTGGAAAAATTCGAGGGTCTTCGGGACGGCCACGCCGCTCTCCGGGTTGCAAACCAACACGGGAACCAGGGACCCCTTAGCGATGGCAGCCGGCATGTGCTGGTCCAGTTCCTCCGGAGAGAGTTCCTGGGTCTCCAGGTAACGCTCGACCAAAGCCTCGTCATCACAGGCGTCGATCACGCGATCTTCCAGGCGTTCGCACCAGGGGTTTTCGGGGTGGTTGACGGTCCGATGCACCTCGGAGAAACCCGGGCCGCTGACGTTGGGGATCAGGGCCGGTACGCACTCGTGTCCAATCTTGTCGCGCAGCTCTTCGATCAATGCGTCAAAGTCCACATTGTCCGCATCCAGGTGCGTGATCACGATGGCCCGTCCACGGCCCAAACGCTTGGCCTCCGCCATTTTGGTGCGCAGGTTGAAGGTCACCCCGCTGGCGGCACTGACCACACCCACCACCAGGTCGGCTGCGTAACATGCCGCTAAAAACTGGGCTTGAAATTCCGGGTAGCCGGGGGTGTCGATGAAGTTCCAAGCCTTGTCACCCCAGTTGGCGGAAACCACCGCGTTCTGCAAGGTGTGATGCTTGGCCTGTTCTTCGGGCTCGGTATCGCAGATGCTGGTTCCGTCGACAACGGAACCCTTGCGGGGGCTCGCTCCGACTTCAAACGCAAGGGCATCCACCAGGGTGGTTTTACCGGAAGCTGGATGGCCTACAAACGCAATGTTATGAAGGGACGCTAGGGCTCGCATAGTTCTCCTTTGAAAGGGAAGGTCGGATCAGGTTTTCAGTTGTCCATTGTAGGACTTCTCCTGGAAATCGAAGGAGGAAGCGCACCAAACACGGCCCATAGGCCCCTCGCGTTGACATTGGACAACGGGAAAGTCCGATACTTGGACACGATGCGGCTCAAAACTAAAAGGGCCCTGCCCGAGATCGATGCGACATCGATC
>JAESRM010000283.1 GCA_016764635.1 Planctomycetota bacterium | reverse complement strand
AGTGGAAAATGCGACAGGTGAGGTCTTCCTCCAAGCGGAGCGAGTGCACAGAATCGCAGTGCTAGATCCCAAGAGGGGTGTGGTCTTCACCGACATCATCGGGGTCTCGGGCCCAGGGGACTTACCATGTGAAATTATCGAACAGCCCGAACGTGACCCCGGGGGCCTTTTGCTCTCCGTCGGCTTGCCAAAGACGAAACCCGAGGCCCTGGCCGTTGTCGTCGAAGTTTGGCATGTGCCGAGCAATGTGTTTCTTGGCGAGCAGCGATGGGCTCTTAACTTGAAGCCATACATYGAATTGCCAAATGGGGTATACAGGATTCGGGTGAGTGCCATGCTTGTCGAGCCGATGGCAGGATCATTCGTGYTGGGTCCCGACCGGGATGGRTTCTGCGAGARAAGCTATTYGGGTTTTCGAAATGKCGAGGGTGCCTCTGATTGGRASCGGCACTTGGTAGTGGAWGCTGCCCCCAAARTATTGACGGTCCATGTGACTTCGGGAGCKACCCAATACTTGACGGCAAACCTCGAACCGYTGTCTCGYTTGGATGTTTCACTAGCTCTCAATKCGAAWGAWGAAGGAGAAGGGTTAGAGCCTAGGRTTCACTTGTCCRTTCGCCGSGTGGGTGCGTCGGAATGGAAACCACTGAGTTTTATTCGTGAAGTGAATTTCCCTAGTGCCGAAGCAATGGACTGGATTCGCGTTGGAATGACCCGCTGTGCAGACGARAACCTTCCTGTCGGRGCGTGGGARATCCGCGCGCAGGGCGAACATGGCTACGAGGCCATKAAAGTKGTTGAATTGGTTGGGGGTGAAGTGAGTCTGGTGGCATTCRATCGTATGGATGGTCGYCATTCKGCGCCTARYTGAGGATACAAGCGCGGGGAATAGGCTTATTCCCCCCCAGTGTAAAAGCCAATGAGCCCACGCTCCCTGCAGATCGACGAAGAAATGAGCTAGAAACCCAACCCGTCCCCTGATCCAAAAATCCGCGCAGGCCCAGCGCTTTGGGTCCTCGCTCGCTCTCAACATTCACTTTCATGCTCTGGAGCTAGACGGCGTCTACACCGCCGATAGCCCTGACGCCATCCCTGTCTTCCACCCCCCTACCTGCCAGGCCCATTTCGCGCTCAATGCCCTACTATCAACGGCATGCTCGCCCCCGTGCACCACCTGGCTCCCCCACTCCCCCGAAACTGCCCCTTTGGAACTCCTAACCACGGACCGGCACCTTGGAAGAAGCCCGCGAAGCGGCTCCGATCAGTGCCTTCCTCTCGTTGGGTTTCCAAGGCTTTTAGATTCGAAAAGAGTCGGACGCCGTAGGATGGGTCCATGGAAAGCAATCAGAAGCCGGCCCGGGTCGCGATCCTTGGCGCCGGCAACATTGGACAAGCCCTAGCCAGGGGACTCGTGGAGCATGGTGGCTTTGCGCCGCAAGCGATCGTGCTGACTCGTCGCCGCGTGGAGGCCCTAGACGAGCTCGCGCGTGAGGGTTTCCGGGTCACCACTGACAATTCAGAGGCCTTGCTCTCGGCCCCCATCGCGATACTCGCGGTGGAGCCAAGACAAACCGAAGCGCTCGCTCGCCAACTGGCGCAGACCTTGAATGGCACCAACAAAGTGATCGTGTCCGTGGCTACCGGGGTCCCTATTCACGACCTCGATACCTGGCTCGACCAGCCGGGCACCATTCGAGCCATGCCAAACACGGCGGCCGCCCTTGGCCAGTCCATGACCTGCTTGACGAAGGGAGGCGCCACGAACGACGACGCATTGCTCCAGGCCCAAACCCTATTCGGCTTGGTCGGCGAGACCCTCGAGATCGAGGAAGAACTCATGACCCAAGCCACGGCCCTCGCGGCCTGTGGTATCGCTTTCTTCCTACGCGCCATCCGCGCGGCCTCCCAAGGGGGCATCGAGATCGGCTTCCATCCGCAAGAGGCCCTGAAGCTCGCGGCCCAGACGGCCCTGGGCGCAGCCAGCCTAGTAAGCCAAGGCGCCAACCCGGCCCACCCGGAGGCCGCCATCGATGCGGTGACCACGCCCCGTGGTTGCACGATCGCAGGTCTCAATGAGATGGAGCACCGGGGATTCAGCTCGGCCATCATTCGAGGCATCGTCACATCTGCCCAAAAAGCAGGCGCGTAACCCACCCATGGTGTGGCCCATTCCCTAGCGACTCAAACGCTCAATCCCCTTGCCGACCCGGCCGTGGATCCCACCGCCGGGTTTGGCGTCGGCGAGGGATGTGGGCTCGAGGGTCAGCGCAATGATGGCGACGCGGAAGCGGCTGTCTTCGGGACGCACCACTGTAAGCGAGATGCCGTCCAGGGTGATGCTGCCCTTGMSMRSSAKGTNGMGYTCRARGRATTCGGGCACCTCGAAGGTSATCTCCAMGCCGCCGTCGCCCATGGGCTCCRRGTCGCACTCAAAGACCTACAATCAACGGAGTGCTCGCCCCTCAGCTTGTACTTCTTTACCACCCCTCCCCCAAAACTGCCCATTTGGAACGTCTCCCAACGGAATCGTTCCAATCTAGGCTTCTCCACTCCGGGCAAAGCAATGGCATTGGGGATGGGTGACTGAAAGGTCACCGGCATCAGCAACATGGCCAAGATCCCCCACTGCTCTGGCGGGTTCTTGGCCATACTCGCACCATCCCCCTCGGGACATTCCACGGGATCTGTCCTATGGCGACTAAGTGCCCCGTAGATCAGCGGCCTATCCAATTCGCGGGCAAGGCCCCTCGGAACCCCGACGCGGGGTGCTATTTAGGCGCCCAGCACGCTACCCTGACCCCTGCGTCTTGACCCGGCACATTCGCCGGGGTTCTTTCGCAGCCCGCGCTCCAACCTCTCACCCACCCCGAAATCCAACCGGTTTCCCACCCCATCCCATGGCACTCGACCTCTTCGGCGCTTTCACCGGCCTTTTCACCATCGTCAAGGACGGCCAGCACGCCCTGCGCTTCACGCTCGGACGGGCCCGCGCCGTGGTGGGCCCCGGCATGCACTTCAAGGTCCCGCTCATCCAGACCTTYGAAATCGAGGAGACCAAGCACACCACCTTGGACTTGACCCCCCAGGTCATCCAACTCAACGACAACCTGGTGTACGAGGTCGACTGCAAGGTGGTTTATCAGATCGTGAATCTGCGCAAGGCCATCGTGGAAGTGGACGATCTGGTGCAAGGGCTGCAAAACAGGGTGGTGATCGCCGTGCAAGAAGTCGTCTCCAACCAGGACCGGGTTTCGGTCACCGACGTGGAAGCCATGTGTACGTCCATCCGCGAAAAACTGCGCGATGTGGAAGACCAATGGGGCGTGCGAATATTGCAGTTCGGATTCTCGAACCTGTCGCCATCGCCCACCTCACTCGAGATCACCCAACTCGAAATGCTCGCGTTGGAGAAAGAGTCGCTCTACAAACGCCTGCGCCAAACCGGACTCTCCGAAGAAGCCAGCGTGGCCCTGATCTCCGGCGCCGTGGTCTCCGTACACCCGGACAACCCGCTCGAAGAAATCAGCGCGCCGACCCTGCCCCCGATAGAACCTGATCGGCCCGCCACCACCGAAGAAAAAGAAGCGGACGAATAATCGTGCAGCCCGCTCCGCGATTCGGAACCTACTCCCAGAGTCCACTCCAGGAGAAAAAGGAAGAGACGCCCAAGCCCGCTCCCGCTTGGCGTCGCTTCCTCAAAACCATCAGCGAAAAAATGGGCGACGACATGTTCGTCATCCTGGTCGCCACGGGCGGCGCCATCGTGCGCGCTTCCGGCGTGCAGGTGCAGTCGGGTCACAAGGGCCTGCTGTTCCACTTCGGCCGCGCCTCAAAAGTGCTCGACCACGGCTTTCGTCCGCTGATCCCCTACTTCCAAACCGTCACCATCGTGCCGACTCGTTCGCGCACCATGGACCTGCCGAGCCAACGCGTGGTCAATCAGGATGGTCTGGTTTATTTCGCGGACGCCAACCTGGTTTATCACATCGAGGACGTGCGCCGCGCCGTCGTCGAAGTCGACAACCTGGAAGAAGGCATGATGCAAATGCTGACCCTCGGCGTACAGGAGGTCCTACGCGCCACCGACCGGTACACAATCTCCGATACCGTGGCGCTAACCAAAGCCCTCGAGTTGAACTTGAGCGCGCGCTTGGCCCCCTGGGGCGTGGCCGTGGACAAGGCCGGTTTCCCGACGCTCAGCCCGTCCGCTAAGAGTCTGCGCATCACCCAATTGGACGAACGCGTGGAGGAGCGCCACGCCCGCTTCCAGGCCTTCCGTACCGTCGGTCTCAGCACCCCCACATCGCTCGCCCTGACCGGCACGCGCCACTTCCCGCGCTCGAAGACCCGCGCCCTGCAACGCCTCGCCCTTAAACGCGCCGCCCTTCGCAAACAGATCAGCCTGCGCCGACTCGCCATTCAAAAAGCGGAACGAGAGCTGTAGCTGAGCTCCCCACGGGGCCATTTAGGCGTGTGTTACCCAGGGTGAGCACTTTGATTTCGGTCGAAAAGCTGCGCCTGGGATATTTCCATCAGGAAGGTGAAGCACATAGGGAAGGAGGATCACTTGTTCCTAGAACACTATGAACCACGTCGATCCTGAAACACTTCTTGCGCACCATGGCTGGGTGCGTGCCCTGGCGCGAACTTTGGTTAGCAATGGCGCTGCGGCCGATGATCTGGAGCAAGAGGCCTGGTTGCGCGCCTTGGGACCTCAACCGCGCCGAATTTCCGATGTGAAAAGCTGGTTGAGCGGAATTGTGCGCAACTCCGCGCGTGAGAACTGGCGGCGGGAAGGCCGCGCAACTCGATTGAATCGTCAATTGGCGCGTGTTTACGAACCGGGTCAGGAACTTGGAAGCGCACGCGCTCCCGAGGAGACTCCCGCGCAGCGGCAGATACGCATGGAGACCCACAAAGCCATGTTGACCGCGCTCACGAGCCTCGAAGATCCCTATGGAACCGTGGTCTACATGCGTTTTGTAGACGAATTGGCGGTGGAGGAAATCGCCTCGAGGCTGAGCCGCCCCCAGGCCACTGTGCGAACCCAATTGCGACGCGGGCTCGAACGTTTGCAGGAGAGCATGCAAGGAAACCTTGGCGACGACTGGCGTGCGCGAGTGGTGTTGATCGCCATGCCTTCCCTCAAAAGTAATTCGACCGCTTTGGCCACTGGAAGCCTCACTCTCATGGGCTTGAAAACGATTCTTGCTGCCGCAGCAGCCATCTTCTTTGCTGCCTTCATTTGGAATACGGGCGACACTCCCACCGAAGCGGAACGGGAAGTCCCGCCGATCACCGCAAAGGAGTCGATCGCAGTCCTGCGCTCCCCGGAGCCCCAAGCCGAAGCCCAGCGCGCGCCCGTGGCTGAAGAAGCCCTGCCGGTTACCCTCAAGCCAGATCCCGCACAACCCCCGGCGCTCCCCATGGAGCGCGCCGGCATCAAAGTCATCGTCCGGGATCCGGTGACCATGGCTCCACTGCCCGACGCGCAAGTCCTCGTATTCGACAGGGCCTCCCCCTCGGACAAAGCCTTCGGAAAGGCCATGTTCGAAGAGTGGCTAGGCATGGAAGCCCTGCTGGAACGCTTCGGGGAAACCCACAGGACCGATCAAACCGGCGTGCTCTGGCTGCCCGAACGCAAGAGCCACATGCACCTGGTTGCACGCCACAAAGGAGCCTTCGCCAAGCACCATATGACCGAGGCCATCATCCCCGGTAAGCAGGAAACCGTCGAGCTGTTCCCGACCGCGCAGGTCCAGATCAAGGTGCGTGTGGTGCACGCCGACGGATCACCCGCGGTTCATCAGGTCGTCGAATACCAGCAGCTCCCCGACCCGGACTGGGGCCAGCGCCTTGAACGCGTCATCACCGATGAAACCGGGCTGGCCGTATTCCGCAACTTGCAAGACCGCCTGAACGATTCATCCTCGGACTGGCCTTTCCGGTTCGCGGTAGCGATCCCCGGCCTGCAGCAGGTTGCCCGGGTCATCGACCCCAAAAACCCGCCCCAAGAGACCATAGTGCTCAAACTTCCCCCCCTCGCCACCGTGGTGGTGCAGGTTCTTGACGCGGCGGGGAAGCCCATTGCAAAGCGCAAGTCCGTGACACTGCACGCGCAGCCCGCGGGCAATGGAAAGTTGAGCGACATGCACAAAGAAAACATGCACGGTACAAACTCGTGCTTGGGGGGCATTGCGGTTTCGACCTCGAGTAGCAAAGCACGGGCCCTTGTAATTCCGGGACAAATGCTGATGGCCTGGACGACCTTCGGATCCTCCGGCGCACGCACTAGGATCACTTTCCAAGGCCCGTCCTATCCCGGCGAGACCCTGCAAGTCACCCTCCAGGCAAAAAAGGACCTGGGTCGAGCACGCTTGGCGATCGTGGATGCCGCCGGCAGGCCCACCAAACCAAACCGCTATAGCTGCAGCCATGTGCGCCTGGACGGACCGCTCGTCGGAGAAGAATACGGAACATCCCACGCTAGCAACGCCGACGGAGTCATAGGGGTCTCCGCCCCCGCGATTGTCCTGCCCGATGGAACCACCAGCGATAACCCCATGGGAGCCACGTTCCTCTCCGCAAAAGAAGAAGGCTCCGTGCGTTTCGGCTGGACAGAATGGACCTTAGGGCAGGAGACGGAGCTCGTGTTGGGCCCCCAGCTTCTGGCCTCCGGCCAAGTGCTGTACAGATCYGGCGAACCCRTTCCAGAATGCAGCGTATGGATGACCCTGCGCCTGCCGTGGRCCCAACCTACCGAGGAACCCAGCCGTTCGAACCAAGCCTACTTGCAATTCCAAGCCGACGCCGAGGGCAAGTTCGCAGTCTACGGCCCTCTTCCTCTCCCCGGGCACACTTATGAACTTACGGTGGGCCAACCCATAGGGGAACGAAGTCATCGCCCTGTCCCCGTACCTTTTGAACACGGGCAGACCGACCTGCTCGTCACCCTGCAGGACTTCCCCTGGATCGAAGGGCACATCCAACTGGATCAGGGAATTGCCGATCTCCTGCGAGTCGCCATCAAACAAGTCGAAGGAGGCAGCTCCTTCCCCCAGGATCTGGACGCCCAGGGGCGTTTCAAACTCCGCGCGGACTTCGAAGGCCAGGCCCAACTCATTCTGACATCGGGCGGGGCTACAATAGCCCAATCGCCCGTATTCGAGGTCAAAAACGGCGTGGACACTTGCCCGGACGGATGGGAATCGTTGGACCTACGCGGTCAACTGACCCTCCACACGGTCCAGGTCGAAGCCGCCTCTGGGACCCTACCGAAGTGGGTCACAGTCATGCTGGTGGACCACGACAGGGGCTCATCCTTTGCATCCCCCGCCCATTTCGTGACCCGCGAAAAGTCCGTACTGATTCACGTGAACGCCTATGGATTTCAACAATCCGAGCCCCAAACCATCAGCGGATCTGCGCGAATCATCCTGACTCCTAGCGAGTGACTGTCGAAGCGACAAAGGCGAAGGCGACTCGCCGTTCAATAGATTGAATCGTTTCCCTGCGGGTTAGTGCGCAAGCGCCATGCGGTTTAGATCGGGAGAGGGACTACCGCCAAGGGGATTGAGGACCTTGCTTTGCGTGGCTTGGGGTGGCTGCAACCTGTGCCTTGGAGTTGAACGTTTCGTATCGGAACTAGCAGCGTGCCCTTCCGCTCCATTCCTTTGTGCGCCACTGCTCGCCAAAGCGCGGCAGTGCAGCCCCCATACTGGAGAGTGCGTCATGGGAGCAAATTCGAC